>JAIRWN010000001.1 GCA_031268985.1 Holosporales bacterium | reverse complement strand
TCAGGTACCGTCATCATCTTCCCTGATAAAAGAGTTTTACAACCCGAAGGCCTTCTTCACTCACGCGGCATCGCTGGATCAGGGTTTCCCCCATTGTCCAATATTCCCCACTGCTGCCTCCCGTAGGAGTCTGGACCGTGTCTCAGTTCCAGTGTGGCTGACCATCCTCTCAGACCAGCTACTGATCACAGGCTTGGTAGGCCTTTACCCTACCAACTACCTAATCAGGCGCAAGCTCATCCCTTGGCGATAAATCTTTGCTCTCTCGAGATTATGCGGTATTAGCCCCAGTTTCCCGGGGTTGTCCCCCACCAAAGGATAGATTCCCACGTATTACTCACCCGTGCGCCACTAACATTGTCAGAGCAAGCTCCGACAAGTTCGTTCGACTTGCATGTGTTAAGCGTGCCGCCAGCGTTCGTTCTGAGCCAGGATCAAACTCTCATGTTAATGCTCAAACAATTTCTTGTTCAGAAAACATAAGTTCAAGCCCATCTCACTCAAAAATCTAAACTGACGATTTTTTGCATCGTTTAATAAAACATTTGAGTAAGGTAATTGCATTCCGCTACCCAAATGTCCCTTTATTTTAGTTCACTATTTCAATGAGCGCTTTCAACGTAAAAGAAACGTATATTAACAGCAACCAAACGTCAACAATATTTTTAATTTTTATTAATACATTAAAAATTATTTTTAAAAAATCGCTCTAAACTTGCCTTTGCGGTCTCCAAACTAAAGTAAGGAAGTATCAAAATAGCCGACAACCGAGTAAATATCTTTGATCAAATCTCGCTTTATTTCTACGATTGGTTCATTGTTGATATTTTCCAACGAATCGCCAATATTAGCATAACTTGTTATCAAAGATTTGCCCAAACCATCGCGCTTGAACTCTTCTATTTTGTCTATAGTGCAGAGATGCGCAGAGTTTGGCGTAATGCTCCAAATTTTGCGCAGGATAACGGCGTCGTTCTTAAGGGATACGACAACGGTAGCCTCAGGCGAGATATTAAGCCCTGGCACGGCGTATAAAATAGCCCCCTTGCAAAAATAAGGCTCAAAATATCCGTGGGTTTTTATAGCCACCGCATTGCTGCGATTGGCAAGCTCTGCCGGACGATACTGATTTTCTCCTGTGATAACGCGCATAATAAGATGCTCGTCCGTTGAATGACAAAGCTCATATATAGGAATATCGACGCGGCTTTCAAAAACTTTTCTCTGGAAAGGAGAGAATATGTGCTTCATATAGCGAGTTCCGCCCGGCACATAACCTTGCACAAGACCGCGAGGCTTTTCCAATACTTTGCCAAGTTCGTTGCCGGAAAAATCATGTAACAACTCGGCGGGATCGCACCCGAAAGCCTTGGATAAGCGCGAGATAAGGTCAGTGTTAAGTCTACGCGAACCGGACTCCAATCTTGAAAGATAGGATATTGATATGCCGGTGATTTCAGCCAACGACTCAAGAGTCAACCCTGTGCTTTTCCTTAAAAACCTTAAATAAGAGTTGTTAGACTGCTCTCTTTTTTTTCTTTTGCTAGTTTCTTGTTGAAGACCGATTGTTTCAACCTGCTCATGCTGTGCTTTTGCTATCGCCATACTAAACCTCTTTAAAATGCAACCAGACCACAAGCTGCAACCATTGCAGCACATCATTCCTGCCAAAATTGCAACAGGAACGACTCTACTAATTTGTACCAAGCTCCAACAATTGTCAACAGTTTTTTGCATAAAAAATACTGCAAATTTTAACAATAAATTATCGTGTAAAAATCTTGCTTAATGCTATTTTAAGTTTAGTTGAGAAAAATAGACCAAAAGAAACACATAAAATGTTCCACTTAAAAATAATCGCTTGTTCGTTTTATCTACTCGCCGTGTGGCGAAAAAACTACTATTGCAAAAGCGATAGTCAAATACGATGACAAAATTAAGCTGTCGGCGTTTTTTCTACGATCTTTGGTTGTGCTAAAAAAACAGAACGATCGAACGTGGTTGAAATGCCCCAGAAGATATGTAAAACCGATCTTCCCAAGCAAAAAAGACATGAATAAAGCCTCTATATAGATTACACGGCACTTAATATTAAAGAATATCGGAATAATAAAGAAACAACGAGAAGCGGTAACATCCAGATGATAAACGAAGCCAAGGCTGAACAGATTGATTGCTCGTGGCGGGGCGTGATCAGAGTCACGCTTCCAGCAGTGCTTACTGCTATGTCCACGAATCTTATGTTCTCTGTAGACCGATTCATGTTGGCTGGATATTCACTTGACGCCATGAATGCTGTAACGGCTTCCGGGAATTTCGTGATGATATTCTTAATCGCATTCACTGGCATGTCTAGCTCTGCAGAGACATTTGTCGGTCAATATAATGGGGCCAAACTATACTACAAGCTCGCTGCGCCTGTCTGGCAGATGATTTATCTGTCATTAACCTCTATGGTGATTTTTTTACCCATAGCTTATTTCTCGGAACAAATCAATTTTTTGCCGCCTTATTATCTTAAAGACGGCGTAGCTTATCAAAAAATCATAACATATTGGTCCGTATTGCCGCCAATTAACGCAGCTCTGAGCGCGTTTTTCATTGGCCAGGGAAAAACGAAAGTCGTTACTTTGTCCGTCGTCATAGGCTTAATATCAAACATAGCGCTGAATTATCTTCTGATATACGGAGCAGGAAATACTATTCCAAGGCTGGGTTGCCGTGGAGCTGCAATCGCGACAGTTATTTCAGAGTTCGTACAAACATCCATATTGGCTGCACTGTTCCTGGAAACGAAAAACAGAAAACATTATAAAACTTTGAAAAATCACAAATTTAACAAAAGTCTGTTCTTTAGATGTTGCCGAATTGGAATTCCCCTGTCTCTTGGAAACCTCATGACATTATTGGCTTGGTATTTGCTGCAAACTATTATGAGCTATGTCTCGAAAGATGCGGCTACTGTCTATAATATAGGCATAAACCTATATGTCTTTTTCATTTTCGTTGGAGACGGCATCAACAAAGCCGTCATTGTAATCTGTTCAAACATGATTGGACGCGACGATCTGATTTCTATAGAAAAAGTCCGTCGAATGTTTGTCATTGTTTCTTTGTTTTTTGGTCTTGTGATAGCGATACCTTTGGCATGTTTTCCCGACCGGATTATATCAGCGTTAGACGTACTTCCGGACAATACCTCCGATTTATATTCAGACTTAAAACTAGTTATAAGTCTGGTTGCGGTCAACACTACGCTTGAAACGCTTCTTTTATCAACCTGGGGAATTTTGATCGCCGGCGGAGATACTAAATATGCAAGCATTGTTTACCAAACGTGCTTTTGGATATTTGTGATCTTGCCAGCAAGTATTCTTTATTTTATGCATATGTTGAATTCTGTGCCGATGATCTATATGTTCATTACAGTTGGAGTTGCAACAACATGGTTTATCATACACAGAAGATACCGGAGCCTGAAATGGTGTAATAAATTGATTTAACTGAGTTGTTTGCCCTATGCCAAGGAAATACCATTAGCCGTTTTTCCCTCATATGTAATTCTGCCGATCCTTTTAGAAGAGATTTTATGAATTTCAGAAAAGTACGGCCGTCTAATGTATCAGCGTTGGCCTTTTAAGTATCACACGCGCCGCATTTATATATGCAGACAGCCTTTACCCAAACTTCGATTCCGAGTTCTGCGTAAATTAGAGCGCGCAAAGCAGGCTGAGCGAGAAGATTTTTACACAAACAGCAAAGAGAGGAGGCGTGGTGCAAACAAACAGAAGAGCTGTAGCTGCATAACATTGGCAAACCAATCAGACCTCCGGAACTCGCCCCTAAAGACAGCAGTTTGGGCGAGAGCTGTTGCGATATTTGTATCAACTATATGGGCGCGTACTCTGTGTTGCAAAAAACCTTTGCGTGCAGCGCGCCGAGGTTTTGAATTCTAGCAGAAATTCCAAGGCTATAACAATTTGCCTTGCAAGAAATTTTGTTTTATTGCTCCTTACTTAGGCGCCGTTTTAATTAGATTAACCGCCTGTTCGGGATGCGCTTCAATATATTTGACGCCGGTTTTAATAACTTCCCCTCCTTCTTTAACGGCGAACCTTCCGACTTGTTCGGCCCCATGTTCTATGGCATGACCAACTTTTCCTGCGTCGCGTTTTATAGTACGACCAAATTTCTCAAAAGAGTGCTTTATTTTTTGGCCAAAATTATGGAACCAAGACTTCACATTCGCCTCGCTGTTATCCGCGCATATGATGCTGCTGATAACCGCTGCGCTTAATAGAAGTTTCTTATTCATTTTTATCACCTATTTATATTTTGTATAATGCACAAAATAACATGCTCCTATAAACAAAAGATTAACAAGGGACGTTCCAGGCTTTTTTGGTTGTCAAAAACTAAAAATGGCTGTTACAGATATTTGGACAATACAGTTGGGAGTTACAACAACAAAACTCCTCAAGAAGACCTTGAGGAGAATTGATAAAGTCTATGGAATTTTTTACACAAACAAATCTTTCATATCGACAGTACCGCGTTTTCCAATCGAGTCGTAATTCTTCTTGATCCAGACGTCTGCGGTTTTTCGCCCTTCTTCGAACAGGTGGCTTAAGAAATCCCATTCTGTATTAAGTTTCGAAGACCATCCGAGCTCTTGGAACGTAGAGTCATTCTCAATAACATGCATATGCAAACGTTTAATTTTCTTTGGATCGGCTATTCCTTCATCGATTAATTGCGATATGAAGTTGATTGAACGCATTTCTCGCAATATTGAGGTGTTGTTCGTGATTTCATTTAATCTATCAGAAATCTCCGCTGCCGTAATCGGCAAACGATTTCTGTGCGTCGGGTTTAATTTGATAATCAGGATATCCGGCGACTCGCAATTATATATAAGAGGATAAACTGCCGGGTTAGCAATAAACCCTCCGTCCCAGTAGTACTCGTTATCCACCAGAACAGCTTGATGTATTGTGGGCAAACAAGCTGTGGCAAGAAGCGTTTCTGTCCGAATTTCCTCGGTTTTGAATATACGGATTTTCCCGGTAAAAACATGAGTAGAGGCAAGAAACACTTTGTGCTGTTTGTTATTTTGAATTTGCTCAAAATTAAACATTTCCTTAATGACGTCTTTTAATGGATCTATGCCAAATGGATTCCACTGATATGGCGAAAGCAGTTTGCTCATAAAATCAAACCCAATGAATCCGGGAGAATTCTGCATAGTGTACTTGTCCATCATGCGATCAAGCAATCCCGGTTTAAATATGCTACCTTTCCCTTTCTCGGAGGTAAGCTCCCAATATTTTTTAAGCGTCTTTCGCGCCCCTTCAGGCCCATTGTCCAAAAGGCCTTGAACAGTGGCAACTGCGTTCATACCCCCGGCGCTTGTGCCGGTGACGCCTTCTATCTCAAATCGGCCATCTTCCAAAAGTTTATCCAGCGCTCCCCAAGTGAAAGCGCCATGGGCGCCACCGCCCTGCATGGCAATATTTATGCGTTTTTTGTTTTTTGGATGTTGAAAATCGTTCGGCAATGGTGTTTCTATCAGCATTTTTATTCCTTTTTGTCATTAACTTTGTTTATTATCGTCCCGTAAATTTAAAGTTTTATTAAAAAGCAATACTTTTTCTTGCTTCGTCTGCCGTTGCGCAAATTGTCAGAATTTTATTAAATCCGCTTATCTTGAATACTTCAAAAATTCTTTCACTCATATCAGACAATGCGATATTGCCTTTAGTTACTTTAAGCCTTTTTCCAATAAGCAGTAACACTCGAAGTCCGGCGCTGGAGATGTAATCTACGCTTGCAAATACAACAATAATTTTCTTGTTGCCGCCGCTTATTACGGCGTTAAGAGCTTTTTCGAACTCTCCGGCTGAAGCGGTGTCTATGCGACCATGCGGGGTCAGCATAATTACGCTGTCCAGCAATTTTGTTTCCACTTCCATAATCTTATTCCTTGTTCTTCATATCGAATTTGATTGTAAGAACATTTGTCCCATACTTATAGCTGTAGCTTACTCGATCGGCCAATTTCTTCATCAAGAATATACCCAAGCCGCCGACCTTCCTTTTTTCTATACGAGAATCTGTATCTGGATCAGGCAGCTTAAGCGGATCAAACTTAATGCCGCGATCGATCACTCTTACGCTCGTCTCGCCTTCAGAGTTAACGAGATCTATTTGAATGCGCCCCTCTTTTCCATTAGCGAATCCATAACGGATTGCGTTGGCAACAGCTTCATCCAAGACCAAACTCATGTCATGCCATAAATACTTGGGGAGATCGTGCTCAACGCAAAATTTTACCACCTGATCATAGATTTCAGGGATTTCTTTTATGTCGTTATTCAGCTTAATCTTTGTCGTTTTTGTCATTCTCTCTACCTTTTTTATACTGCAGACATATGACGGTTATGTCGTCAGACTGATCAGCATTTCCAACAAAACTGCCCAATGCTTTTACAACCAGCCTCGTAAGCGCCTTTGGCCGAAGTAAACGTTTTGATGAACACACCTCCAATAAATTATCTGCGCCAAATTCTGTATTACGCGCGTTCATCGCTTCCGTCACCCCATCAGTGTAAAGAAGAATTTTATCAAAACCGTTAAAAGCGATTTTATTTTTTGTAAAATTTATTTCTTTGTCTATACCCAACGCGAGGTCCGCTTCCCCTTGATCAAGCGATTCAGTTTTTCTGTCATTGATTAAAATTGGCAGCAAATGCCCGGCATTCACATACTCGAAAACGCCTGATCTGATATCCATTACCCCAAAAACAGACGTTACGAACATCAAAGACTTATTGGTTTCAATTAAACAGTCGTTGACTTTGCCTACACAGACGGCAGGATCAATGTATATTTTTGCATAAGCGCGGAACAAACCTTTAGTCATTGACGCCAATAACGAAGCTGACACATTTTTGCCGGATACGTCTGCTATAAGAACAGCTAGCCGATACTTGTCCAGAAGAAAAAAGTCATAAAAATCACCGCTAACCCTAGCCGCCGGTTTGATATAAGCGTACAAAGATACATTTTTTGATCTGAAGCTATCGCCTGGAAGTAAACTAGCTTGGATTTCTGCAGAAATATCGATTTCTTTTTCAATAGCAACAAGTCGTCTAAGGGCTTTATTTGTAGCCTCACTGTTTATTCCTAAAACGTCCATAAAAATGTGTCTGTTTTTTAGTTTCAAACAACATGATACTGTATAAAAATTACCAGTCTGATAATTTATGCAACGAGAGGTTGTTTTAGACACTGAAACTACGGGGCTCGATCCGTGTTCTGGGCACAGAGTTATCGAAATAGGCGGAATAGAGCTTATAAACCATATTCCAACGGGTCGCGAGTATCAGGCGTATATAAATCCAAAGCGAGACGTTCCCGCCGAAGCGACAAATATCAGCGGCATCACAACTGAATTCCTGGTGGACAAGCCTTTATTTGCCGATGTTGTTGGCGATTTTCTGAGCTTTATATCGGACTCAAACCTTGTGATACACAATGCGGCTTTCGATATTAAATTCCTGAACTTTGAGCTAAATCTTGTTGAGAAGCCTTTGATTTCGCAGTCAAGAGCCGTCGACACTTTATTTATGGCAAGACAAAAATTTCCCGGTTCTCCAGCAAGCCTTGATGCTCTTTGTAACAGGTTCAATATAGACGCCTCAGTTCGCGTGAAACACGGAGCGGTTATTGATTGCAAACTGTTGGCGGAAGTTTATCTTAATTTAATTGGAGGACGTCAAACCAAGTTTACGTTCTTGAATGAAGGAAAGAGCGCCTCTCAAGAACACGTAAAATTTGAGCGAAAATTTACAGCGCCCCGCCCCCACTTTCCTACGGAAGAAGAAATTAAAATTCACAGAAAATTCTTGGAAAAGATAGAATCTCCCGTCTGGCATGACTATATAAAATGATACGTTTAGCGCTTTTTCAGCCGGAAATTCCCTATAATGCCGGGACTCTTGTTCGCTTGGCCGCCTGTATGGGGTTTCAAATCGACATTATAGGGCCGTGCGGATTTCTGCTCAGTGAAAAGCATTTTAGGCGCGCCGGAATGGACTATGTTAAATTGGCAGATTTGAATTATCACGACTCATATGAAGAATTTAGTCTGTCTTTAACGCCGCCTTACAGACTGATTGCGATGGTTGCACAGCATGGAACAACATACACTCAGTTCAAATATAATGTTGGGGATATTTTGATGGCCGGAACTGAAAGCGTAGGACTGCCGGCCAACATAATAAGCAAATGTGGTTTCGCCGTCACAATTCCCATGCAAAATTCAGCAAGGTCTCTTAACTTAGCGATTGTTTCCGCAATTATATCAAGCGAAGCTCTTCGACAACTTAGGGTTTAGGCGTTCCACCAAACACGCTTGCCTCGCGCAGGTTTTTTACAGCAAGCAAACTCGGAACGGATAGGACAATAGTAACCAAATAAAAAACAACCCATCCAAAATTATCGACAAACATTCCCGATATTGTTCTGAAAAACATTCCGCAAAACTCATATATTGCCCACAGCAAAGCAAATTGCGTTGCCGGATATCCGGTGCGACACAGACTGTAAAACATTGACATAAAGCCAACCATCATGATACCGCCAGTTATATTCACGACAAACGTTACAACGCAAAGCAAGAAAACACTATAACCGACAAAATATATAAGCATATAAAGGAGCGCGGTTGCGGCATGAACTATACCTGCAAGAAACATGACCCTAAACAATCTGTACTTACGAACAAATAATCCTCCGACAAACCCGCCGATGATCGTAGCAATCGTGCCGTAGGTTGTGACCACCTTCGCAATGTCAATTGTAGAAAAACCAAGATCTAAATACATTGGCTTTGCCATTTTATGCGCCATAACGTCTCCTATCTTGAACGTTGCGATTACAAACAAAATTAAAAACCATTGCGGTTTGCGCTGAAAAGCCTTGAATGGGCATATTAGGCATTCAAATATAGTTGATTTCATTGTTAGAAATCTGCTACCGGGTTGTTCATACTTAAATTTGTTCGTTATTAATGTAAAAATCCGTTTCTCTTTCGATAAACAATGTTCCGGTTCAGGAATAAGCATTACCGGGATTGCGCTCAATAACACGACGAATGCCAGCAGTACATAAGTCGCGTGCCAACCCAGATAATAAGACAAACACAGACCGCCGCTGCTAGCTGTAAGCATACCGAGACGAAATCCGAACGTAACCATGCTGGCGCGTGGGCCTACGGACTCGGCCTCCATACGATCCACTTGATAAGAATAAAGCGTAACATCCTGACATCCATAAGCAAGAGCAACGATATTGGCAAATACGGCAAGAGGAATAAGGCTTTTGCCCGGATCACACACAGATATTCCACAAAGCCCAAGAAAGATTGTCAATTGGCTTGCTATCACCCAGCCCCTTTTCCTTCCAAATTTTTGCGAGAAGTACGGAAAATCGAACTTGTCTATAAACGGCGCAACAAGGAATTTAAACATGAACGGCCAATGGCAGATCGCAAACATGCCTATCGATGTATAAGATACGCCGGATTGCTTCAGCCAAATATCCAAAAGGCTCAACGTCGTAAGAAACGGTAAGCCGGCTGTAAACCCAACAAATATCATGGGAAATACTTTCGGGTTTAAAAACGACCCCGAGGTTTTACGCTTGAAAAACATATGGAGCTGATGAAGCATCCGCCTCCTAATTATAGCAAACAAGCCGTATGCCCTATGTATAGAATGCAAGACAGACCAAGTAAAGCAGTATATTTGGTGTATCGTGGCCAAGAATTTTGTCCTAGAATAACAGCGGTTTTATCGGCGCTTAAGAAACATAATGCTTAAAATAGATAGCAAGTCTTTGTTCGCTTTTGGTGAGGATTGCTCGTTAATCAAAGAAAATCTAAGGTTTCGACTGAACGAAGGATTACCTTCCGGACTTAAAGTTTTATCCTGCGTAAACGACAATATTTCGCTTGCGAGAAATATCGCCGAAAGGATTGGCAAAGTGCGCAGAGTCGTGATTCTCGCGACCGGCGGATCAAGCCTTGGCGGACAGGCCGTATGCGCGTTGTCTCGCTGCCGCGATCAATTACAAGCGCCCACTATTGAATTTTGGGAAAACATAGATCCAAGAACAATCAAGTCGTCGTTGGATTCTGTTGATTTTAATGATGCTGCTTTCATATCAATAAGCAAGTCCGGGGAGACTTCGGAAATTTTGGCTCAAACCGCCATAGTGATTAATAAATTTATGTTCAGCAAATATGCGAAGTTGTTGAGCGAGAGAATGTTTGTTGTTACCCAATCAAACCAGTCATCTTTGAGCGTTTTGGCTGGCAAATACGGAATTTGCGTATTTCCTCATCCGGACAATATAGGGGGAAGATTTTCAGTATTCTCAATCGTTGGAATACTTCCAACAGTTATTGCCGGTTTAGACGCATTTGCCTTATGCGAAGGAGCAAAAGACGTCATAGATAGCCTTAGGGCACAAGACTCAAGCGGTCAGCCTTTTTCAACCAGCATTTGCGCGACCGCAAAAAAGCTGCTTTCCACGGAAAGGCCGGTTAATGCATTTGTACTCATGTATTACGGCGACGGATTGTCTCTGTTTGCGCGTTGGTTCGCTCAGCTTTGGGCGGAAAGCCTTGGAAAGCGGGGCTTTGGACTGATACCAGTCATCGCTTGCGGAACGGTTGATCAACATAGCCAGCTTCAGCTTTATCTTGACGGCCCTAATGACAAGCTATTTACGTTTGTTGGGATCGGCGGCGCCAGTTTTGAAGGCAAAGAGCTTCGTATCAGCGGACTGCCAGACAAAATAAGTGCAAAATACCTTGAAGGCCGGGGACTTAATGAATTGTTTAACGCGGAGCGCGACACTACAATCGAAGTTCTTGCTCAAGAAGGCCGGGACGTTAGGTATATGGAAATACCAAATCTTAACGAAAGAGCGCTGGGTCAGCTTATGGCATATTTTATGTTGGAAGTAGTAATTACCGCTGATATGATGAAAGTTGACGCATTTGATCAACCCGCGGTAGAAAAGAGTAAGCGCCTTTTAAAGAGTAAATTATCGGTAGAATGCCAATAGTTCTTTTGCCCAAAAATATAGTAAACCAAATAGCTGCCGGAGAAGTAGTAGAACGCCCGGCTTCCGTCATAAAAGAACTTGTCGAGAACTCCATAGATTCCAATGCAGATAAAATCGATTTACAAATACGTAATGCCGGAAAAACAATGATATGCATACGTGATAATGGTTGCGGAATGAACAAGGAAGACCTGGCCATGTCCGTTAAAAGACATGCCACATCTAAATTGTCAGACTTAAATTTGAATAATATTTCCAGTCTTGGATTTCGTGGAGAAGCCCTGGCAACAATAAGTTCTGTATCCAGAATGTCTGTAAAATCATGGACAAACGAAGACGAAAGCGGATGGAGGCTTGATATTGCCGGAAATGAAAACTTTTCTCTGGCTCCGGTCTCCGGTGGGCTAACAGGAACATACGTTGAAGTAAGCGACTTGTTTTTTGCAACCCCGGCGCGATTGAAATTTTTAAAGAGCGACAAAGCTGAGCTTGCTCAGTGCGTCGATACATTTAAACGGTTGGCTTTAGCAAATCACAAAATTGGATTTAAACTTGTGACCGACAATTCCCTAAGTTTAGATTTAGCCAAAACAGACAGCCTGAGTCAGAGGATTAAGGATATCTTGGGTAAGCAAAATTTCGAAGATATGTGTTCTGTCGATTCTGCATCTGAAAGCTGCAAGATTTCCGGCTTCTGCAGCATTCCTACAGCGAACAGCGCCAGCGCTGCTCACCAATATATATTCGCAAACGGCAGATCAATTAAAGATAAATTTCTAAGCAGCGCAATCGGCGCAGCCTATCGCGACCTCATACCAATGGGAAGATATGCTAATGCAGTGTTGTTTATTGAAGTTAACGCCGTTGACATTGACGTTAATGTGCATCCGGCCAAGACCGAAGTCAGATTTAGGTACGGTAATGAAGTAAAAAATCACGTAATTCAGGCTATAAAATCAGCAATATTACCCCACTCAAGCAAAACTTCAGTTTCGCTTGGACGAGGATTCGTCGATAAGATCATAAACACAAAAAAAACTTTTTCAAAGCCGTTCAGCACAGGTAAATGCGTCAATTATGACGTTGAATACAATGCCCTGCCGCCCCAAAGTTTTATCCTTAACGACGTGTCGGTCGATAAAGCGATTATTCGATTACAAATTGACCAGGCTGAAAACAACGCCGTAAAAACCGACGATCTGCTTCAAAATGTGTGTCCCGCTCTTGGCAACGCGATTGGTCAATTGTTTGGGCGTTACATATTTGCGCAGGCTGAAGACGCTTTGGTAATAGTTGATCAACATGCTGCGCATGAACGACTTTTGTATGAGCGATTCAAAAATTCAGCAAATTTAATTATACAGCAACTTCTGGTTCCTGAAATTGTTGAGGCCGAAGCCGAGCTAGTCGCCCTTGCGGAAGAAAGCAAGGTTGAATTGGCCGTTATTGGCTTCGGAATTGAAAAACTTGATGATAATCATCTGATTGTCCGCTATGTGCCAGCGGACATTGCGAATAACATTCAACTTTTGGTTAAGGATATTCTTTCTGTTATCAAAAATGAGAAAATGGAATCCTTTGATCAGGTTCTGCAGGAAAAAGTTTTTAATAGGCTCGCCACTTTCGCTTGTCATTCAAGCATCAAAGGCGGCAAACATCTGTCGCTTGAACAAATGAACAACATACTGCGGTCGATAGAATCCAACAAAAACATGGGGCAATGCAATCATGGACGTCCGAGCTTCGTAAAGATACACCTGAAAGACATAGAAAGATTGTTTATGCGCTAGCCAAATATTGCAAAGCATCGACATGGATATAGAAAGTAAGATTAAAAATGTATCAATCTCGGCACAGCCGCTTTTTGACCTAAAAAGCTATAAGGTCATCGGTTATGAAATTTTCAGCGAACACGTAATCAGCTTATATCCTAGAAGTTTCGCTGAAGAGAAGATTAATTTCTATTTAAATTCAGCCGAAATTCTTGAAAGGGTATTGTCAAAGTGTAAGATTTCTAAAGGAATAAAACTTACCTTAAACATTAATGAGAACGAAATCATGACACCGTCTTTGATAGGCAGTATAACGGTTGTTTTAAAAAAATACAGCTTCCCTGCGAACGATCTTGTCTTAGAGATAAGTGAGAAATTTTCATCAGCTTCATTAACAACGGTTTCTACGATATTAAACAGCTTAAAAGAAATAGGGATAGCCATTGCCTTAGACGATTACGGCGCCGGAAGAAAAATTGCTGAACAAATTTTAAGCTATTTGCCATTTTCTATCATCAAGATTGATAAGATGTTTTTATCCTCCACTTCCAGAGCGTCTGCCGTCTGCATGAGCGAGTTTAGAAAGCATATCGAATTGGCGCGCAAACTAAATTACCAAACCATTCTTGAGGGCATAGAAAATACCGACGATCTCAAAGTAGCAGAAGATTTCGGCATAGATATTGGTCAAGGGTATTTTTTTGGCTTACCAAGAAATATTGACGAATTCAAAAATAACGACGAGGTTATGTAATAAATTTCAGCATGGAAATAGAGCCGGACTTACATTGTTTGTTTGACATAGAAATGGCGTGAGCAAAATGTTAAGTCAGCTCACACAACAATTCTCCGCAAAGAATCTTTTTTAATCTCCCAATATAATTTAGTATCAGGAAAAATTTATGTGAGTTTAGGATTTATCCGATTTGAATGAAAAAAATTTTGATGCCCGTAACTTTTTTGACCGCCTTGCTTTTAGCGGTTTTGTTTGGAGAGCTGTTGCCTGACTGCGCCAGATCTTTTTTCTATGCGCTTAGCCTTTTCATCAAAGAGTGCATGATCTTCGCGCTGCCGTTAGTTATATTTTCATTGATTTTCACGTCCGTTAAAAAAATTGGTATTGGCTCGGTAAAGTTTTTGCTACTGGTTATTCCGCTGATAAGTTGTTCAAATTTTTTGAACACGCTTATTTCGTATATGCTTTTTGCTTTTTGCATAAAAACCAATCTGATATCGTCGGTTCACAAGATCGCGGAGTCCGCGCTTTCTCCTCTTGCTCCGTCTTTTTCTTTTTCCTTTCCGACCATTGTTTCAAACGACGTCGCTTTGTTGTCCGCGCTTGTATTAGGAACAGTTTTGGTTTTAATCGACCGCAGAAGCAATGCGTCACGGCTCAACATAGGCAAGTTAAGCGAACGTCTATCGCATTTTTTAGAGTCTTTTATAAAACGCTTTTTTAAGATTCTAATCCCGTTAATGCCGTTATTCATATTTGGCACGGCGCTAAAACTGGGTCATGACGGAATGATATCGTCAATTATTTCACAATATTTGACGATCATGGTCATTTTCCTGATATCTGCCTACGGATACGTTTTTATCCAGCTTTTCGCATTATCGTCATTTAGTTTTGAAAAATGTGCGAACTATTTCAAAAATTTGCTGCCGGCAATTGTAGCCGGATTTGGATCTATGTCGAGCGCGGTAGCGCTTCCTCTTTCCATCAAAGCGGCGGAAGAAAATTCTCTGAACAAAAATAACGCCAGAATAATTGCTCCGTGTTCGGTTAACATACATCTGGTAGGAGATTGCTTTTTTATTCCGTTTGTCGCACTGGCCATTTTACTTTCATTTGGCGATAGCGTTCCAAGTATTGCAACATATATCGTATTTGCTTTGCATTTTGTTATGGCAAAGTTTGCCGTGGCGGCAATTCCAGGAGGTGGAATCATAGTTATGCTGCCGATCTTACAAAATTATCTTGGGTTCAATTCGGATATGCTGGGATTAATTACTGCTTTATCCGTTCTGTTTGATCCGTTTATAACCGGCTGTAATGTCGCCGGCAACGGATCCCTTGCAATTTTTTTTGATAAAATCACGGCTCGTAGCAAAAGATGCTGAAAGATCTTGCTTCTTGACAGAGCCTGCCCAGCGGTAGCAGAAACATAATAGAATATGAGGCCTGAAAAATTATGCTCACAAGCATTTTTAAGCCGTTGAATAGCTTTATTTGCGCATATTTTCATCCATCCACAGTTTTTATCGCAAACACCGGCAGCAATTACGCAAAAAACTTGCCCAAGCTGTTAAACGCAGAGAGGGTTTCTTTTATTAAAGCAAGTATGGAGGATTTTATTGCATTTGCCGACAAAGAGATCTTAGCGCAGGAAAGCTATTCGATTCCGACGAGTATATTTGACTTGCCGGATATATTATACGATCCAGCTCGTTTTCAAAAGCCGCTGGCGGTCATAGTAGACTATTTTCCTCGCAAGCCGGAACTAATTCGCGATGAGATTCAATTGTGCAGATTGATTAAAGACCTAAACATAGGAAAAATAGTTGTGGCCCCTCATATTTCCAAAAAAAATTATGGAATTCTGTTTGGTGAAAAGCTCGTCGACGGCTTTGTGTGTAAGCTTGATCCAATTGATATCATTGGCAACTTAAATGCCGGAATGTTGCGCTTACAGAGCAAATGTTTTACTTCAAGATCGCGATTTGTGTTTACGGAAAAACATACATTTTTAAGTGACAGGGCTTATGTAGACTTGTTCAATCAAATTTATAGAAATACGCATTCGGTTGAATATTATTTGGTTGACGACAACGGAAGTTATGTAATGCTTGATGACCGGGCTAACGCTCACGCATTATTTATAAGAACGCAGGAAGAAACAAACAATCTTGTCAATTTGCTTTTTTATCAAGGCGTGCCGCAGTCGTTGATCAACGACCTCAACCATGGCATAAAAATCTTATGCTACAGGCCTCAGCGTCACTCTTTGATTCCCCCGATTTCTGAAGTTGAGAAATTTTTGGTTAATGCAAGTAAGTTAGAAAACGATGTAAATAAGTATTATTATGCAATAACGCAGAATGTTGACAATATCAATTTGGACAGATCCAGGATTGTCTCATTTGCCGATTACAGGGCTTCTTTACCAAAAAGTTAGGCCAAGTATTCACTCTGCATAATATTGAGCTATTTTACGGAGACTTTGTTGCCAAATCCGTCAAAGATCTCAATTGATCCATGTTTTTCATAGAAACTTAAGCCTCCGTAGCTGTGAAGGTGTCGCGTTGTTACATGTTGGCGTGCGTAAACTGTCGAAGCGCGAAACCTTAAATCCACCAAACACCTTATGTTTGGCAATATGTTTAACAGCGTATCGTTCGATATATTTGAGTTACATGGAATAATCAGCAGTTGTTTGTTTTTTAAGAGAAAATAATCGCGATTTTGTTTTTTTGTTTTGTCGTACCCAATGCTAAGCGCCCAGCGTTTAATCGTGTTTCTTGCATGAGTTTTTGTGTTC
Source organism: Holosporales bacterium (assembly GCA_031268985.1). Taxonomy (GTDB): domain Bacteria; phylum Pseudomonadota; class Alphaproteobacteria; order UBA3830; family JAIRWN01; genus JAIRWN01. The sequence goes on along the minus strand of JAIRWN010000001.1, from coordinate 3,251 downwards.
ACGATCACTTGATCATCCGAGCATATGGCAAACGCTTGCCCATTGCCGTGTATGAACAGAAACGGCTTTGGCGCAGTAAAATATATCCCCAGCGACACAGCTATCCCCAGCAGCCCAATCATACGCCACTTTCGTTGCCATATTACGAGCCACAGAAACGATACAACAAATAACAATAATGCTCCTTTTGTCGGTGTGGGACATATTATTTGAGATCCGGGAAGATCGGACACGAAATCTGCGATTTTTATCATATGCATAATCGCCCAATTTACGATTGCGAAACAGCACTCTAACACCGGGGGCCACCACCAAAAAACAAGAGCAAATATCAACCCGGGGATAATGACGAACCCAACCAGCGGTATGGCCAATATGTTTGAAGGAATGCTGTTTAGCGTAAGTTTATTGAAAGAATTCACTGTGAATGGAATAACGCTTAACGAGGCGGCTGTTGTTGAACAAATTGTTGACAGCACATATATGACAATTCTTGATGTTCGTCTTTCGCGCGCTCGGTCAAAAAAATTTCTGAGGATTTTCGTTTCATATACTGCGACCAAAGTGGCGGTCGCTGCGAAAGACATCTGAAAACCCGGCAATAAAACAGACTCTGGCGAGGACAATACGATAAAAATCGCGGCAATAGCGAGCGAACGCATCGATATAGGCTGACGGTCTGCAAATATTCCCAAAATTACGATTGCATATACCACAAGAGCTCGAATGGCCGGGATTTTGTTGCCTGATATAAATAAATACGCTGTTGCCGCAATCAAAGATATCGCCGCGGCAATCTTTTTGGTGTCATATCTCAGCGCGATGATTGGCGCCATAGCCAATATCCACCTGGAAATAGCGAATATTATCCCTCCGAAAATACACATATGCAGGCCGGAAATTGCCAAGATATGCGCCATACCGGCATTTGCAAAGTTATTTTTTAAGTCTTGGCTTACCAAAAATTCGCCTGTAATCAAAGCGCATGAGATCGCATGCTGATCTCGATCTAAATGGCGCTCAAAATACGAGTTTATACCTGTCCTTATCTTGTGAATCCACGCTGACAGTTCGTTTGCGAAGCAAGAAATTACCTTTGGCTGAGAGAGTAAAATTCCGTTTGCGCTGATTCCCCTGAGCACAGCGATTCTTTTACTGTCAAAATCGCCCGGAAATTGGGGCTGACGAAGAGGAAACAGCATCACACGCATTTCAGCGACGCTTTGCGGCAGCAACTTCTGATTTGTCTCAATTAAATCGCGAATGCGTCCTTTTGCCGTAACTCTAATTTTCGAATTCAAAAATCCGTCTGGTAGGTCGGTATCTTCGAGAAGCCCTTTAATTGTCGCGATTACAGTCGTGCTGTTCGCAGAGCGGTCAATCTTGTTTATCTGCGCTTTGCAAGACAGATAAGCCGTATCGGCAACCTCACAGCGAGGCCTATTGCGCAATTCTGTTGCAAAAAAGCCTATGGCGGTCGCAAATCCCACAATCAGCGATTGTAAATAGAATTTTTTGATTGCAATCAGCATCGCAACAACGGCGACAATAACCAGGCAATGCAGCGCTGTTCCTTTATGGATTGACGACGCTATACCAAGCCCCGTAAAAAACGGAATCCAGCAAAACCAACGTCTCTTTTCCTCTATAAGGTTGTTCCGCAAGGCGTCATAAAGTGATAGATTCCTCAACATCGGCTTTTAAAGGCTGCTAATGAAACTTAATCATATGCGTTGAAGCAATCTATGTCCATTGTCACAAGATTTGCGCCGTCTCCGACAGGTTTCTTGCATATTGGCGGTACGCGCACAGCTTTGTTTAATTGGCTGTTTGCGAAAAATATGGGCGGGAAATTCCTGTTGCGCATAGAAGACACCGACCGCGAACGTTCTACGCAAGAGGCTGTTAACGCAATTTTTTCCGGCCTTAGATGGCTTGGCTTGGATTGGGACGGTGAAGCAGTGTTTCAATTTTCTCGTGCCCCCAAGCATCGTGAAGTGGTTAACGAGTTGCTGGAAAACGGGAATGCTTATTATTGCTATTGCTCTCAGGAAGAGCTTGCCGCCATGCGAGATCAGGCGAAAGCTGCAGGCCTAGCCCCGAGATACAATGGGTATTGGCGCGACCGCGACTCTAAACAAGCTCCGGCCGGAGTAAAACCTGTTGTAAGGCTGAAGGCGCCAACTGAGGGGAAAACTGTGCTGGAAGATTTGGTTCAAGGAACGGTAGTTACCTGCAATACTCAGCTTGACGACATGATACTTTTGCGAAGCGATGGAACGCCAACGTATATGCTTTCCGTCGTTGTGGACGATCATGATATGAACGTTACTCACGTAATTCGCGGGGACGATCATCTTACTAACACGTTCCGACAGATTCAAATATATCAGGCTCTTGGATGGCAAATACCGAAATTTGGGCACATACCGCTTATACACGGGCCTGACGGAGCAAAGATGTCGAAGAGGCACGGAGCGGTGGGAGTTGAGGCTTATAAAGCCTTGGGTATATTGCCGCAAACTTTGTGCAACTATCTACTGCGATTGGGATGGGCGCACGGCGATGACGAAATTATCCCGACAGAAAAAGCTGTAGAGTGGTTTAATATTGAAGGTATAGGCAGGTCGCCGTCAAGATTTGATATGAATAAATTGTTGAACCTGAATTCGCATTACCTAAGGCAAGCCGAAAACGATAAATTAATCGATAGCATTGCTGAATTTCTGCCCAATAACCTTTCCGCAAAGCTGAGTGATTCTGCCGATTACAGACAACGGTTGGTTATTGGAATAAATGGCCTGAAGCAAAGAGCAAAAACCCTCGCTGAGCTGGCTACCGGAGCTCAATTTTATCTTCTTGACGCGCCTTTACCTATGAATGACAAAATTAAGTTGTTACTTAGTGAGCGCGAAAGCAGAGAGATTCTGAAAAAATTAACCGAGGCGCTGAAAGTCTTTAATGAATGGAACGAAGCCTCTCTGCACATATTGGTAAAGGATTTTTCCAATGGCTTAGGCATTGGACTTGGCAACGTCGCAAAAGTGGCGCGAGCAGCGCTTACCGGAAGCGAGATATCGCCAAGCATATTTGAAATTATGCAAGCGCTTGGCAAACAAGAAACCCTGAATCGTCTCAAGCGGTGCGGTCAACTGGTGTTTTGACGCGGGGTGTGGACATAAGAACATAAGAGAAGCGACTTATCCACACCCATGTAACCGAGCTTTGCCTCAGTTGCTATAGTTAACCGA
>JAIRWN010000021.1 GCA_031268985.1 Holosporales bacterium | reverse complement strand
CTAAGGATAACAAATTCAAGTCCGGCAATTGCGCAGGTACCGTTTCCTGTGCTTCCGGCAGTCAGATCTTTACTTATGTCGTCTAGTTTATATCTGTTATCGTCCGGAGGCGCAGCTGCAGCTGCGCCATTAAGAGCCACAGCGCCTTTGCGGTTAACTCTCCACCCTATGCCTGCTGCTGCCGCAGCAGCACCTACCCGCATTTCAGGGATGAAGTATTCTGGTTCAAGGATAGCGCCTGAGTCGGAATAGTTACCTGTGAAGCCGAGGTAAAACAAGAGAGAACGTCCTTCCGATCCTCCTGCGCTGCAGCAAGACGAAGCAAGCGTTCCAAAAACTAGGGCAAGGCATGCTTGAGAGCGGCGGTAATGGCTACCCCCCCCCCCCCCCCGCTCTGATTATCAATAACCCCATTCATCAACCTTTCCTCAAAATTTTGAAAAACCTATATTGGCAACATAACGCCAAATCTTTCTTTATTCAATACTAAAATTATCTATCCTCTGTCAAGGGAGGAGAATCAGCGACATTGCAGCAAGCAAGTCTTTTGTGACAACGCATGCTTGCCGGTATTGTTAGCAAATACACTGTTACAACAAATATTATCGTTAACCATGGCGCCGTTACCAACGAAACCACAACAAAGCCGATCGCCAGCATTACCGGTAGCATTATTTTCTGCGATATTTTTACCGTCTTAAAGCTGAAAGTTTTTAAACGGCTTATCATCAGCGCCCCAGACAGAAACATGAAAACTGAGCAAAAGGCCGGCAAAGCAAAGATATTAAAGCTATACTCCAAGCTCAATATTACGGGAGTCACTGCGATTATTGCGGCAAACGTAATCGGCACCCCAGTAAAAAACTTTCTTTCCCAACGCTGATCCGGACTTCCTGCCGATTGAATGTTAAATCTTGCAAGGCGCAACACGCTGCAGACCATATAAAAAAGGCAAATAGCCCAACCATACGCGCCGATTAAGCGCACGGAAAACAGATATAAAACCAGAGCGGGAGAGGCCCCAAATGCAACAAAATCAGCAAGTGAATCAAGTTCAGCCCCAAACGGGCTTGACGAATTAAGCAAGCGCGCAATGCGACCGTCCGCACCATCCATAATGGCCGCGCCAACAATGCAAGCGATAGCATATTTCCAATCACCGGCAAGGGCAAATCTGACCGAGCTGAACCCCACGCACAAAGACATCAGAGTAATCACGTTGGGCATTAAACGGCTCATTGGAGTTAAAGCCAACGAGCGCTTGCGGAACTTTCTTTTAGGCCGATTACCGTCCATTATCAAATGGTTCCAAGAACAGTCTCGCCCGCAATAGTAGTTTGATTTTCCAATACAGAAATTTCTGTTTCCATAGGCAAATAGACGTCGACCCTGCTGCCAAATCTGATCATGCCGACTTTTTGCCCTGCCTTTAAAGCCTCGCCTTCTCTGACGTCGCACCTGATACGCCTTCCGATCAAGCCGGCAATCTGAACAAAAGCTATACTTTGACCTTTGTCGATCTTCAGTACCGTCGCTTGACGTTCATTAAGATCGCTTGCTTTATCAAGCGAAGCATTAAGAAATTTACCGGGAATGTATATTATTCTCTGGACAACTCCTTCCATAGGAGCGCGGTTTATGTGCACATCGAATAAGCTCATAAAAATACTTATCTTTCGGCATTTATCATAGCACAACCCCAACTCAGCCGGCGTATTGCATGTAGTAACAGATAAAACAACCCCATCAGCAGGGCTTATAATCCCATTTGGAATATTTGGAATAACCCGCACAGGATCACGAAAAAATCCCAAACATCCGACAGTCAGCAGCGCGCCAATCCATCCCAAATGGACACTCAGCATAGAACCCACCAGTGCGGCAAAAGCAAAAACGCCAGCGAATAAAACGCCTTCCCGATCTATTGATATTATACTTTGCATATTTACCTCGTATCTCTTTAACGTCAGAATTAATCAACGCCCCGGGCTATTTGGGAGTTTGTTTGCCCTCGCCCTCATCTTTGGGCTCGCTGCTTGTGCTGAAAGCTCCCTGCGGCACGATCATCGATATTGCGTGTTTATAGACGAGATGAAGCGAAGACTCCTTTTTCAGCACAAGCGAGAAGTTATCGAAAGATGATATAATGCCTTGAAGCTTCAATCCATCGGTAAGAAACACCGTAACAAATGTTTTGCTTTTACGCGCCGTATTCAGAAAAAGATCCTGAATATTCTGGGAATGCTGATCTCTCATTTTAACCCACCTAAAATTGCTATTAAGGTAATTTATATCCTAAACAGCAACGATTTAACAGTCACTTTGCGGCACCTAAGCAAGACCGGGTTTCTACCCCACTCTATGGACGTTATCTTAAACGGTCGTTATTGTTTTATAGTTGCAAGATTTCATTTCCGATTATTAATTGCACTCATACGGGGCCCGTTGTATACTTTGGTCTCAGATATGTCTCTTGAGCCGTTTGTAGCGATCAAATTTAGGTATATTTCCGGTATAATATGGCTGAAAGTAATTCTGGGATCTCTGATTCGGATAACTTGCCGCCAAGCAACCTAGAGGCCGAGCAAGCACTGTTGGGCGCGTTGTTAATTGATAACTCCATATTCGACAAAATTTCTGACTATCTTTGTTCGCACCATTTTTCGAATAGCGCTCACGCCCTGATATTCGGTTCTATAGGCACTTTGGTTGAGCGCGGGGATACTGCCGATCCGATCACCTTAAAAAAATATCTCGAAAAAACATCTGAAATAGAGCAAATAGGCGGCGCTGAATATCTTGTAGACCTAGCCACTTCGGTTATATCGCCTCACAGCGCGACAGATTATGGTCGAGCCATATATGACCTGTATCTGCGTCGTCAGCTAATAAGTTTTGGCAGTGGCGTCATAGATGAAGCAAGAAAGTTTGATATAGAAACGAACGCTGTTACGCAAATAGAAAACGCCGAACAAAAACTTTTTGAGCTTGCCGATAAAGGCCAACTTGAAGGTGGATTTATAGATTTCTCAACAGCGCTGAATCAAGCGATAAATAATGCCGAAATGGCATATAAAAGCGATTCTAAGATAACGGGCATTACTTCCGGATTCGTTGAACTTGACAAACGATTAGGAGGTCTTCACAAATCAGACCTTATTATAATTGCCGGACGGCCATCTATGGGCAAGACAGCGTTAGCAACTAATATGGCTTATAATGCTGCCAAAGCGCAGATTGCAAACAAAACGGGCGGTGGCAAAGTAGCGTTTTTCTCGCTGGAAATGTCGTCGGAACAACTTGCAACACGAATTATAGCGCAAGAAAGCAACGTTTCTTCCGATCGAATAAGAAGAGGCGAGGTTAAAAACGCTGATTTTAAAAAGTTTACCGAAGTAGTTCGCGAGATTTGTCAAATTCCTCTGTTTATAGACGATACTCCGGCCTTAACCGTCTCGGCTTTAAGAAGCCGCGCGCGTAGGCTTAAAAGACAAGGGAAACTTGATTTGATCGTCATTGATTACCTTCAGTTGTTGCACGTTCCCGGCGTAAATAAAATTGATAATCGCGTGCAAGAGATATCCTATATATCAAGGATGCTTAAAGCAATAGCCAAAGAACTCAATGTTCCCGTTATTGCTCTATCCCAACTTTCTCGCGCAGTCGAACAGCGCGATGAGAAAAGGCCTCAGCTTGCCGACCTGCGCGAATCCGGATCAATAGAACAAGACGCCGATATTGTCATGTTTATCTATCGTGAGGAATATTATGAGGCCAGAAAAGAGCCCGCTCAAGGCACTGAAAAGCACGAGCAATGGAAAAACAAACTGTCAAAAATATATAATACGGCCGAGGTTATTATAGCCAAACAGAGACACGGCCCAGTGGGTACAGTAAAGTTATTCTTTGATGGAAAAATCACCAAATTCGACAACCTAAACGAAGATAAACCCAATAAAATTTAATTGTCCGCAGTTTAAGTCAGCCTTCTGTTGACAAAGTGTTACTAACTCTGCTTTTAGCTATATAAATGAAATTTCTTGCACGAATACAATAATTAATCCACAGACTTGTTGAAAGTTAAAAAAGCTATTTACAGCTGTTGAAGAAATCAAACGAAGTCTTGAGAACTCTCAATTGAAATACAATCTTTCTATGTTAGTATTTTCTTAAGTAAGTGTTGATCAACATAACTAAGCCCGATATAACAACCAATATTATAAATATATTAATATTATTGGTTGTTTTGCATAGTTTAAAGTACTCGTAGCTCAGTTGGATAGAGCGTCACCCTCCGGAGGTGAAGGTCGGGGGTTCGAATCCTCTCGGGTACGCCATAAAAACAAGCCTTGTAGCGCATAACCATGCCTTTTTATAAATACCATGCGTCCAACAAACTAGGTATACGGTCAAACGGTTTTATAATTGCCGACAGCAAAAGTAATGCTATATCAGAGTTGGTCGAGCGTGGTCTTTTTCCAATAAAATGCTGCTATTCGTTGAAAAATTGGACTGTAAAAGTATTTGGCTCGGGAATAAAGTATGAAAGTCTGTTGCTATTTTTTTCTCATATAAGATATCAGGCCAAAATAGGACTAACTTTGATTGAGTCATTAACAGCTTTCTCTAAAGGCGATTTTTCTGATTTTATGATAGGAGTCGTAAACGACGTCAAGTTTTTGCTGGAGCAAGGAATAAGTGTCTCGGATGCTTTTAGCCGGTATAGACATGTATTCGGAGATATAGCAGTAAGATTTCTTGCTGTGTCTGAGCAAACCGGAGATCTTGATGCTTCATCAAGAAACATTGTAAACTTTCTTGAGCTAAGTAACAAAGCTTTACAATATGTAAAACAAGCTCTTTATTATCCTTTGTTCTCCGTACTTGTTGCGTTCTGCGCAATTTTCTGTTGCGGGGCACTTCTAATCCCCCAATTGTCCATTGTATATCAAGATTTTGGTTTAGAATCCGGTTACTTAAATTCTATAAGTTCGTTGTTAAACGGAACTGATTTAACGACATTTTTTAAGCGCTCCATATACGTAGTTGTAGTTTTCGGTCTGGCAATTTTTATTTTAGCATCAAAGTATGCGAAGTTTTCTTCAAAACTAATTGATCGAATCCCAATTTTAGGAAAAATATTGAACAAATTAAATCTTTGGAGGTTTACGTTAACCTTTTCTTCAGCACTTAAGGCGAAAATTGCGCCGATGAAATCACTGGAAATAGCGGTTTCATCAGTGGGAAACTTTTATTGGAAGCAGTGCTTTGAAAAAGCATATTCAATGGTAAGCGAGGGACAGGCAATAAGCGTATCTTTTTGTCAATGTTGCAGTTTTGTACCAAAACTTTTGATGTTGGCAATAAGAATCGGCGAAGAAAACAATAAATTGGACGAAACTTTGAGCACGTTCTCAGAAATGACATATAGTCAATTGGAGCTGACTATTAAATCTTTGTCGAACAAACTTGTAATATTTTTGACTGTTTTAACAGGATTAATTCTTTTAGCAATCGTTGTTGGCTTTTTTATGCCAATTTACAGCAATTTGCTTAACGTGGGCGGCATTTAAATGCTAAATCGTTTTAAAATTTTTAGACAAGATTTGATATTTTTGCTGAGTAACGGAAAGAATTTTTGGTCAGTTAAATATGAGCGCAGCCGTCAAGATCCGGTCAGTGCTCAATTTATATCCAATCCTAAAAGTATTTTTGAAAACCCCAATAAAAATATTTGCGTGTTTGCAATAAACAGTGACATAGTTTTTGACACTGAAACTATGCCGCCGCTTTCTTGGTATGAGATGAAATCGTTTATAAAAGGACAAACCTGCAAATTAAGCGGAAAATGCTATTTCGGAGGCTTTAAAGTTAGATATCTTTTTAATAAACAGGCCTTTTGCATCCAAACCGTCGCTTTGAATGAAGCATCTGCCCTATCCGGCGTCGTCAAACATTCAAATGAAAGCGGCGTCTTGGGGATTTTTCCTTTGCTTGTGTTTATGCCATTTGTTCTGGGCGGCAGCTTTGGTTGCGACGTTTCAAGCTGGTGGATATTTATAGGGCAATTTGTCGAAGGGAAGACGCGCATCGTTGGCGGCTATCAAAACAACTGCTTCATCAATATTGAGGTCCTTGAAAATCGAAAAGTCGTTGATCCGGCGGCCAGGCTTGTTAAAAAATTAAACGAAGTTGTTCTGTATATGCGACGATATAAATGGTCAATAGACAAAAGCCTCAACATTTCTTCCAATCTTAAAGAAGATATTTTGAGCAGAATAAGACAAAATATGCCAAGTTCTGTAACAGTAACTTCGATTGCCGATGAAAATTTTGATGGGCCGTATAATCAAACAAAAATTACCAAAATTACAAAACAATTGCTGGTTTGTGCTGCTTCCAAGGAGGTTCAGAAAAGCTCTTTATTGTTAAATAAAAATAGACATAGACTTTGGCTTGTTGCTGCAAAAAGACGCCTAAGTCTCGCAATTTGTACGTTTTCTTGCATGTTCTTTATTTGTTTGGCTACGGTTATTGTCTGGAGGCCCTGGTCAATTAAGCATGATTTGTTTCAAGAGATAAATAATCAAAAAGCGCTGCTAACGCAAAGTATACGGTCATTATATCGCGAACTGGATATCTCGGATTTTTCTATAACCACTGGCAAGCTAGTTGCAGCCTTAAAATTGATGGATGTAAAAGTGGGCGCAGATCACATATGGGATCATCTTAAGAATATAGAAGTAGTGCTGGAACAATCTGCTCAAATAGCCGGTCTGATATACCGGCAAAATAATGACATTAGGCTTTTAGTAAACGCACTGCCCGGTCAAATTAACGAAACCGTCAGAGATCTGACCGCAATATTTAAGTCCGTTACACTTCAAAATAGCGGAAAAACAAAGACTAAAACCTTAATCAGCGGTATTCCTCGCCAAAGTAAAGAATCTTTCGTTATTGATATAAAGATATGAAGATTTTTTGCAAAATCGAAAGCCTTTTTGGCAAGCAAAACGTCAACATGTTGGCTATGCTTGTAGGAATACTGTCCACTTTATTGTTTGCTACAATATATTCTGTCTATATTTTCATTGAAGAAGATTGCCTTATAGATGACATGTGGCAAAACTTGGAACGCTTGAAAAATAATACGGAATACATAGATGAATGGCGGAGGAAGGTTAAGCGTCTTGACGGCGTCTCTAAAGCGAATTTTTCTCGACAGTTTTGGAATGTTTTTGACGAAAAAGATATAGAAGACTTGCTGAAGAATATTGCGTTGTCGTGTGGCGTCAACGAGTTGTCTTTGGGGCCTATCAACACTAAGGTTATTGATAATATTTTTAAATCATTTGGCACAATTATTAACGCGACCATCAATTCTCAGGAAGGAGCGTATAGATTTGTTTCTGCCATAGAGAGCTGTATTCCCGGTTTAGTAGAGATAGAATGCTTAGATATAAAATTCGATGACGGTATTAAAAAATTTGTTTGTAAAATTGCTTTTAATACGGTCGCTCTGGGACTGATAAACCGGACATGCGAATTTTGCGCGGATAATATACCGCATCGCAATTTGTGCTTGTTTGGCCGTGATTTGCAGGAAGACAAACCGTTGAGACTACTATCGGTCATAGTAACAGAAAAATCTGCAAAAGCGTGCATTAATGAGGTTTGGTATTCTAAGGGCGATACTATTGGCTTGCCTCAAAACGCCGGCCACGGTGAAATACAAATTTTAAACATAAACAACGATGGGGTGACGGTAAGATTCCTAGATTCTTCCGAGGACGTAGACATAGAAACAGGCCAAACGATTTCTTTTGCTAGGTATAACGACGACGGAGACGATTCTTTTTAAGCAAGCTGTTCATCGTTTTGCGAATATTCAATTGAGATTAGTTCAAAACTTTTTCTCCCGCCTGGCGTCAAAACTTCTACGACATCTCCTATTTTTTTTGAAATCAACGTTCTGGCAAGCGGCGACGTCAAAGAAATATACCCTTTTGTAACATCTGCTTCATCTATGCCAACGATCGTATATTGCACTCCGCTTCCGGCATTGTCTAGGTCGCTAAGACGTACTGTTGCTCCAAATTTCACATCGTCACCTGACAGTTTTGAGGCGTCTATGACCTCTGCGCGAGACAGCTTTCCTTCTATTTCTGCTATACGGCTTTCTATGGCGCCTTGTTTTTCTCTGGCGTAGTGATATTCGGCGTTCTCAGACAAGTCGCCAAGCTCTCTGGCTGCGGCAATGTCCTTTATTATTGCGGGGCGATCAACGGACTTAAGCTGCTTAAGTTCTTTCTGCAACGCATTAAACCCTCTTGGAGTCATGTAAATCTTATTGCCCGAGCTGTCCATGTTTCTGCTCTCTTGTATACTGACGCAATTTCAAAATGGGAATTGTACTGTCGATTTTTTTTATTGCAAGCGCTAAAATCATTTAGCTTCAATTGCAGAACAATACTTGTATTTATAATTATAGCAACGTTTCGGGAAAAAACAAATTGGACAAATTCGTTGGCGTTTTCTGCGGCGCCGGTAACAGTAACATGAAGCAGCTTAAAGCAGAAGCTTTTAGCTTGGGAGCAAGACTTGCGGCGCTTGGATATAGAATTATGTACGGCGGTGGGACGGAAGGGTTATCAAAAGCGCTGGTGAAAGGAATAATCTCGCATGATTTGAGCAGCGTTACAGCCGTTGTCCAAAAGCATGAGATTGAGCCAATAAGATTAATGGGAATAAACTGCCATGAGGTAGGCAGCGTATCGGAAAGAAAAGATTTTATCTTAAACAAAGCGCATAAAATTTTTATTTTGCCCGGCGGTTTGGGGACTTTAGATGAGGCGGCATACGCCATTATGTGTAAAAAAACCGGCTATTATTCCGGCGACATATTTTTGTTGGATTTTTTGGGTTATTGGGCGTTTTTGGACGACGTCCTCAAGAAAATGGCTTCTCACAAGTTTATCGACCGGAACGACGGATCCTTATATGTACGAATCCAAAGCGTGGAAAGTTTGATTGAGGCGATTTCTTGATAGCTTGTAAGGGCTGCGTTTCGGCAATTGTATTCGGGCTTGTTGGCGCTTTAGGATTTGCTCCGTGCAACCTCTTTGCATGTACCGTAGCGTCATTGGTGTGGCTATATTGCCAGATCAAAATTGCAAGGAAAACCGGCGCCGTTTTAAAGGTAACTTTTTGTTGGTTGTTTGCGCTGTACATCGGGACAATGTATTGGATCGTTGTTCCTCTCACGATAAATAACGGTGAATTTGTTTGGCTCATTCCGTTCGCCGTTACTTTGGTTCCCGCGTTTTTAGCAATGTTTCATTGCAGTTTTATTGCGCTATCGCACTTTTTGTGCGCCGGCAAAACGAGGGTTTTCTTAATTGCTTTTCCCACGTTTTGGTGCTTTGGCGAAGTTGCTGTTACCTATCTGCCCATACTGGGGTTTCCTTGGAATCTTATGGGATACGTATGGGGGGGATTTTCCATCTACGCCATACAATCTGCGTCGCTGTTTGGAGTATACGGTCTGAGCGCTTTACTTGTCGCGATTTCTACTCTTTTGGGCGAGGCCGTTCTGACACGAAGGTCAAGGTATAAAATATTGTTTGTATCCTTGGCCGGGACTATTGCCGCTTTAAATTTTCTGTATGGCTTTATAAGGCTTTACAAGGCGGGGGACGTTCAATTTACAAACATTAAAATAGCAATCGTTCAAAATAACATTTCTCAAGAGCTTAAATGGAGAGGCGATCAATTATACATAAACCTCAAAAGCTATGTTGATTCTGCAAATGCGTTACCGGAGAACGTCGACGTTGTAATATGGCCTGAATCAGCTGTTCCATTCTCGTTTCGACCGGACAGAGTAATTGGAAAATATATTGCTGCGCTGACTATGAACAAGAGGCTGATTATAACAGGCGGAGTCAGGTATTCGCCACGGCAAAACGATTTATACAACAGTGCATTCACAATTACGCCAAGCGGAGACGTGTCGTCCTACTATGACAAACAAATTTTATTGCCGTTTGGTGAATACGTGCCTTTTAGGAGGATTGTCCCTATAAAAAAAATAACAGATGGAACAGAAGACTATTCTCCCGGTAAAGCGTGCAGATCCAATTTGAAGGCGGGGAAGGTTATTTTTATCCCTAAAATATGTTCGGAAATTATTTTTCCGGTAGCTGACAATGTTGGCGCATCTGCAATATTGAATATTGCGAACGACGGTTGGTTTGGCAAAACCAGCGAGCCCTATCAACACCTTGAGATTGCCAGAATGCGCGGCGTTGAGCTCAGCATTCCTCTAATCAGGTTATCTAACACTGGAATATCGGCAGTTTTCGATTCTTATGGCCGTGAAATAGCAAGAATCGAGCATGGGAAAACAGAGATAAAAATCTTTCTCCTTCCGAAACGTGCGCGCAACTGACGGCTGTCATCCCAGTATTTGAAATCATTCAGTTCATCTGTATCCTTGTGGGCATAAGGTCGTTTTTGGAATATCGGCGACAATCTCTGTATTCCTTCCAGGAAATATTAGGCATCGTTAATCAATATTTAAGAATTCTTTGAAATTATTTCGTTCGAGCTCGCACGACTGCATTGCAGCGAGTGGGGAGTCGATTAATTTTAAAGAGGTCGAAATGTGTAAATCGGTTTTAAAAGTATTGGTGGGGACGGCCTATTTCAGTGCAGTTTGTGGGGCGGCAACCTCTAACGCAGTTGAAATAAAACAAACAAAAAGATCGGAGGTTAAGGAAAAACAAATTGAGAGTCCGGTGGTCCAAGGAAAACAAGTCAAGCCTTATTGTCTGCCTCGTGGAGGACTCTACGTAGGTTTGGGGACAGGCTGGGGCACTTTTACCACTGACTATAATGATGCTAAAGCTGAGGATTCGCACATTAATACCAAAACAGTTTTCCACAGCGGAATACATTTTGATACTTTTGGCGGAATAGGCTTTTGTTTGCCGGGCAGCGACTTTTATCTGGGGGTAGAACTTCGTGCTGCGACCGGCAATTACGAAGGACGCACGGAAGCCATGGTTTCACACGATCTATATTTAATTCAAGATCTGAAATCAAGATTCTCAAGTGAATTAGCCGGGAGAATAGGGTACAGAATTCTTGATGATTCCATGCTTTATGCCAGAGTTGGGCTTTGTTTATTACATTTTTCAAACAAACAACGCTGCGTGGAAAAAGAGACTGATGAAATCGACTATGCCGAAGATCAATCCGCATTTGCTCTGGCCGGGAGGTTTGGTCTTGGGCTTGAGACAATGCTTATGGATAGGCATGTAATCCGCTTAGAAGTTAACTGTACTATATCAGCTCCGGAGAATGCCAAAAGCGTATACGACGATCACAGTGGCAACGAGATTTTTAAGGGGAAACTTCAGTTTAGGGTAATGGAAGCGAGTATCCAGTACGTAGTGCCTTTCTGAGAAGAGCTGAGTTTTGGACAATTTTGTTGACTTTTACTTAGGGATGTGATACAAAACAAACTGCTTTAGAGAGATGCCTAATTAACGGAATCTCTTACGTGTGCGGTGCCTTCGGGGCCGCGGTGGTCGGCGGCTTCTTCGTGCAGGAGGAACTCCGAGTACATTTAGAACTTGCTTAAAAAGGAGTTGGTTTATGTCTAGAATTTCTTTATTTGATAGTCCGCTGTTTTTAGGATTCGATCACTTCGAAAGATTGGTCGATCAATTGTCAAAGTCATCCAATGAAGGATATCCCCCTTATAATATTGAACAACTTGGCGACCACGGGTTTCGCATAACCCTTGCGGTGGCAGGTTTCAGCCCCGAAAATCTTGATGTGTCAATGGAAGATAATCAGTTAACGGTGAAGGGACGCCAAGATGATGACGTCGAGCGGGTTTATTTGCATCGCGGGATCGCGACGCGTCAGTTTCAGCGCTCGTTTGTTCTTGCAGAAGGAATAGAAGTTTCAAGCGCAGATTTCCATAACGGGTTGTTACACATAAATTTAATACGTCCGAAAATTACATCCCAAGTTAAGAAAATAGATATAAAATCAAGTAGCCTTACGGATACTGCAATGAAAGCTATTCCGGCTAAAATTAACGAACATTTCATTAAATAGGTAATACGATGTCGATACAAAATTACGAGCTGCTGCGAAAAATATCGGAGCGAGAATTCGCCGGTTTGGGCATGAATGTGGTTGCTTATATAAAAGCTGTCCATGGCGACAAGTTTTCAATACATGCCGCCGACGGGTCCAGTTTGGGAAGCAGCAATTCTCTGGATTCAGCCATGGAGACCGTATATTTAAGCGATTTAATTCCATTGAGCGTTCATTAAGGTATTTGTTGACCGTAAAAGATATCTTAAGCTATTTTGTTTTGCGAAGTATTGAGTTTTGTAGGGATGAGATGAATGGGGTTATTGATAATCAGAGCGGGGGGGGGGGGGGTAGCCATTACCGCCGCTCTCTAGCATGCCTTGCCCTAGTTTTTGGAACGCTTGCTTCGTCTTGCTGC
>JAIRWN010000002.1 GCA_031268985.1 Holosporales bacterium | reverse complement strand
TTCTGATGACCCCTTTATTTTCATCTCCTTCATTAGGCTGCCACCATACATAAAATCCCAAGTTCTTTCTTCATTATGACGCCTCTTCTTATGTTCTTCAAAGCCAGTTTTCCCTTCCTTAACATATCGCTCCATCCAATCTGGAAACGGAATACAGAAATTTGGATTCTCTCTACGCTTACCATGAATATAATTTATTAAATCTCTTGTCCTTGCTTCTGTTAACGCGCTAATGTGTTGTCCTTTTTTTATAATTGGAAACTCTTCACTTTTAGCAGCTTTTATCAATAGACTGAGAATAGTTTCGTGTTCTTCGATACAGCGAGAAGACAAGCGCATTACACGATATTCTTCGTCTTTGCATTTATTTGAAATATCTTCCTAGGGTCTTCTCCTACACATAATCATGCATATGACCATGTAAAGCATTCAAAAGAGTAAGAAATATAATTGATTATACGTGTATGTGAATGACTTGACTTGTTAACGCATGACCATACTAGGTAGCTAGAAAAGCTATAGCTATTATTGAGAGCTGCAGACAAACCACAACGAATAGCCTCATCTTTAACGTTATATCTCTCTCGAAGTTCCTTTATCCTATTTTTATACGGAATGATGAAGTTTGGGTCTTTCTCGTACTGTCGATATAACCATTCTGCGGTAACTATCGTTAATGCATCGCAATGACTAAAAGTGCCTTCGGGGGTTTGAGTTGGAGTTTCGTTCATTATTTCTTCACAGATTTTTTAAAATTCGCCATTATCGTTTGCGGATATCAATGTTTTACGAATGGCCTCGTGCTTTTCTATGAGGTCCTCTGGCAAAGACATTGTACGGTCTTCTGCATCTTTATAACTGAACATATCCACAAAACTCTCGATAGAGTGAATACTTTCTTGTAGCGGGGAAACCCATTTTTCTTCATAAACCACCATGCATGCCCAAGCGAAGTGAGAGATTGATACAGGGCCTGCCACAAGAAATGATTCGCTTCGACTGTCTATAGGACACTGCTCCTTCAACTCTGCCCATTCACAATCTTGATTGCCAACTTCCATCAAAATATCCCTTCATTTAAAAAACATGGGAGAATAGTGGGAGAAATCACTAACCCCTAAACAAAATAACAAATCGAAAATCCTTTGAAACACTTGGTACCCCCGGGGAGACTCGAACTCCCACACCCGCGAAGGCAATAGATTTTGAGTCTATCGCGTCTACCAGTTCCGCCACAGGGGCTTACAAATTGAAATATTACCTGATATCGTGCGGCGGTTAAAGAGAAAAGACAATGAAGGTAAGGATCACAAAGGGCCGACTGAAAAAACTCTCATCCAGAAGGTGGGTTGAGCGTCAATTGAACGACCCCTTCGTTGCGGCAGCCAAAAAGCAAGGATACAGATCTCGCGCCGCATTTAAGCTTATTGAAATCGACGATAAGTTTGGGTTGATCAAAAAGGCGCGTACGGTTTTGGATCTGGGCGCGGCGCCTGGGGGATGGAGCCAGGTAGCCGCCGAGCGCGCGTGCGGCGGCACGTACGGACGAAAATTGGTCGCCTCAGATTTGCTTGATATCGCCCCTATCAACGGAATAGAGTTCGTAAAAGGCGATTTTAACGACGAAGAGGTGGTTAAAAGGATTCTGGACGCCCTAGGCGACAAACCAGATCTAATATTATCCGATATGTCCCCCAACACAGTTGGTCATGCGAAAACTGATCACATTCGCATAATATCGTTGGTAAAAAGCGCCGCCGACTTTGCCTCAAATAATCTTGCACTCGGAGGAAGTTTTGTCGTGAAGGTATTTCAAGGAGGCGGAGAACAAAGGCTTCTGAGCGACCTAAAGACTAGCTTTGGAAAAGTCGCGCATTTTAAGCCAAAATCCAGCCGCAAAGAATCTTCAGAGCTCTATCTGATTGCGACCGGATTCAAAAAATAGAAATCTTTTTGTCGATCTTGTCATCAACAAACAAATCTTAACTTATTTTTAGTAAAAAATATTTGACAAAAGTAATGTTTGTCACTATATCTATAGTTAACGTTGATTAATTAGAGGATTAGACATGACTAGATTAATTTTAATTGCCACAGTGTGCTTAGGTTTTACCGCCGCATACGGAGCTTTGCCGGGCCCTGATCCAACCCATGGCGCAATGGACGCTGAGGCGGCAAGTCCAGCAACCGCGCCGGTTGTGAATAAGCGGCTTCCCCGGATTTCTATAGGCCAACTGCAAGAAAAATTGCCTGACGCTGTCAGTATGCTTTCTCTCTTGCGCGACGGTAATTTTCCAAAAATACAGGAGGAATCTGATAGATTAGGAATTCTTGTACCGGATCTTTGCAGATGTTCCCGTTTGCAATTCTTGCAAACAGTTATACTCCCTCACGCCGCAGCAATGCAGCTTTTTTATACGGGGCAAACAGGATCTCCTTTGTTGTTAAATAGCGTCTCCTTAGAGCGTCCGTTTTATTCCTCCGACTGTGATGATTTTGTGCATAACTTACATTCGATTTTAGAAGAAACAAAATCGTTAGCTACCCAGTCTTTTAAATTTAGGTCTATCTCTGACAGTATCAAATGTGGCATACGTGCAATCGGTGATTGGTTACATCTAACTGATCCAGAGGGCTTCAAGAAAACCATGTGGCCATCTCTCGTTGCTCGTGTGGGAGAAATGCTTCATTTTGGATCGGAGGAAGGAGAATTCTTTTTGAGCACAGGTCTTAACGCGATCGTGTGTAGACAAGGATCGGCGCAACATACAGGATATGTTGCAGAGTGTGGATTAGATATCCTTGCAGGCGGCTTCTACGATCATAAAAATAACAAAATAGTTATATTCACTAGTTCGCAAGATCGTATACTGCCCGACGTGTTCCATGAGGCTGGTCATGCGTTTGCAGCTCAACGGCTTGGGGGCGATATAGGAGAATTTTACTCGGTTTTTTTTGAGATTGTTGGCGCTATTGTGGCTATGGATCTGGGGATGCTTTCTAAAAGCGACGCCATTTGGTGGTTCATAAATACATGCGAGAGTATACTCTTTGATTTAGCGCCCATTTGCGAAAGTCTAGAAATCGCCAAGGGTTATGTCAGTAATCCTGGTTCGTTGACTAATTTAGGTCCTCAGTTCGGCCTCGTGGAGCATACCGATAGTTTGGTAGACAAGTATTTCCTATGGATATCCGGTGTAGACAAAAACTCAGTCGGAGAATTGTTAGAGGGGAAGTTAAGGGCTGTAACGAATGAAACATTTGGTGTGAGAAACAGAAGCACCGGAGAATACTACACATGGTGTGGGGTTGCATACGATCCGGTTTACTATGAAAACCATGGGACAGGCGCCATAGCTGCACTTATGGTACTAAGGCGTGTTATAGAAGGCCCCGGTCAACTCTCTTTCGAAGAAATCTTGGTCGCTATTAAAGACCATGGTGAGACATGCCTGCGTCATTTTACAGATGTAACAACAGATAATGTCATTCCGGCTTTAGGATGGCTCTACGCGCGTACGATTGGCCGTTTCGAGCAATAAAGGCTGGGTTTATCTGTTTGCCGGCATGTGCTAAGGAAGCCGAGGTAAAGATTTAATAAAAGCCCCGTCGATTACAGGCGGGGCTTTAGCTGGCGATACTGGTGCATCAAGCTTCTTCAATTCAGGCAGTTATAGACCTTATTCATGACGTCGAAATATCGACGCTTCCGGCCGATAACATAATTGCCGATTACTTTCGCAGGCGCAGATATATCGGCAGTTCGGACCGCAAGTTCATAAGCGAAACGGTCTATGCGATTATTCGAAATAAACTTTCATTGCAATGGCTGCTGAGTAATGCCAGCGTAGCCCATGCTTCTGCGGACGCGAGATTTGCAAGATTGCTAGTTATCGCATGGCTGATCGACAGTAATCACAACGAGCAGAATATCAAAGAAATATTCTGTTCCGATCGGTACTCGCCTGAACGCCTGAGCGATTTTGAAACTTCAATTATACCCAAGATAAAAGAGAATCTGACACGTGTAAAACCGGAAAATGTGAAACATAACGTGCCGGAGTGGCTGGCGCCCGAGCTTGAAGAAAGTTTTGGAAATAGCTGGCAAAACCACGCCGACGCTCTAAACAAACCGGCTCAGGTAGATCTTCGTACCAATACCCTTAAAGCTACCAGAGAACAAATACTCTTTTCCTTAGCCCAAGAGGGGATCAAAGCAGACGTGACTAAATATTCACCATGGGGAATCAGAATATCCGGAAACGCAAGGCTTTCGCCTCGCAATAGCGTGCTGTCGGAAGGTCTTGCAGAAGTGCAGGATGAAGGATCTCAATTGGTGTCATTAATTACTAATGCTAAACCCGGTCAAACGGTTGTGGACTTTTGTGCCGGAGCCGGAGGTAAAACCCTCGCCATAGCTGCAATGATGGAAAATAAAGGGAGTTTGTATGCTCTTGATGTTTCCCAAAACAAACTTGACGAAGCCAAGAGACGTTTTCGTCGCGCTGGCGTGAGTAATGTGCGCACCATGATTTCCAACGCCAAGTGGATTAAGCGACATGAAGGTTTTGCCGATGTTGTCCTTGTCGACGCGCCGTGTTCGGGCAGCGGAACATGGCGACGCAATCCTGATATGAAATGGCGCCTCAGTGAAAAAGAGCTGCTTCGCCTAATAAAATTGCAGTCAGAAATACTAAATACGGCAAAATGTTTGGTAAGCAAAAACGGAAATCTGGTATATGCGACATGCTCAGTTTTTAGGGAAGAAAATGACGCGCAAATAAAGAGTTTCCTTGAGGCAAATACAGACTTGATCCTGCTCGATGCAGGGTGTAAGGTTTTATTGTGTACCGATGAGATCATAGATAACGGGTTTTTACGAATATCCCCTTTGTTGAATGGCACAGATGGATTTTTCGCGGCTGTACTGGGACGTAAATAGGTTTTTGATATGATAAAACAAATCATGACAAAGCGAACGCTGATCGTCATTGGAGTGTTAGCGGTTTGGTTTGTCGCAAATAGCCTTTTAAAAAAAACTGAGCACACAAAAAATCCGGCATGTCATGACAAACAAACCGTCCGTTTCAAACACATATCGGCGGAAAGTTTTAATGAGAGCATAAATATTAAGGGGTATACAACGGCGTGGAAAAACGCTTGCCTAAAAGCCAGAACATCGGGAGAAATAAAAAAAGTTCATGTCGTCTGCGGAGAAAAAGTGAAAAAGGGGCAATTGCTTGTAGAGCTTAGCGATGATGCAAGGGCTGAAAAACTTGCTCAGGCCAGAAGTCAAGCAGCAGCGCGACGGTTGGAATATAACGCTTCATCTAAAATGGGCCATTTGCAATACCATTCAAGATCCGAAGTCGCGAATAAAAAGGCTTTATATTACAGCGCTTTGTTTGATGAAAAACAAGCGGAGCTGGATCTGGAATTTACAAAAATAGCGGCCCCGTTTTCAGGAGTTGTTAACAGCATAGATCTAAATGAAGGCGCATCGGTGACAGTTGCTGTTCCAGTTATATCGGTCGCCGAACTTGACCCAATGAAAGTGGTTGCGTTCTGCTCCAATAAAGACATTTCGAAAATAAAGGTTGATCAAAGTGTAACTTTGAATTTGGATGGCATCAAACGGGAAATAAGCGGTCAGGTGATCGCGGTTTCCCACGTTGCAGACAGCCAAACTCGCAATTATAAAGTGGAAATAAAGATTGACAATCCAAATGATCAAATTGCCGATGGGATGGCGGTAAGCGGTAAAATTATAATTGGCAGCGCTGTAGGGTTTTTTATTCCATCTTCTGCCATTGTGTTGTCCGATGATGGCGCCTTAGGGATAAAAATAATAAACGATGACAATAAACCCGAATTCATTCCTGTCAGCATTGTATCCATGCAAGATGACGGAGCTTGGATATCAGGCCCGCAGATGAAGAATTTAAAGCTTATAACAGTTGGGCAAGACTATGTGATTGATGGGGAAGAAATTGCTTACGTCCCAGAATAGGCCGTTCTGAATGAATAAATTTATTGATTCCGCGCTTGAACACTATAAAGCGGCTATTTCTATATTGATATTCATTATTGCTATGGGAATCGTTGCATATACAAGGATCCCTAAAGAGTCTTTTCCTGACGTAAAGATCCCGTTCCTTCAGGTTAGCGTCTCATGCCAAGGAATTTCTACGTCCGATTCAGAAAGGCTTATTGTTAGGCCTTTAGAGCAAAAACTTCGCTCTATAAGCGGTATAAAAGAAATGAATGCCGTTGCTTATGAGGGCGGAGCAAGCGTTGTCTTAGAGTTTTTCCCGGAAAAAGATCTTCAACAGGCTAAAACCGAAGTTCAGGACAAGGCAGATCTGGTAAACTCAGAGCTTCCTGCAGACGCAAAAGATCCGATTGTTACCGAAATTAATATCAGCGAGGTTCCTATACTTCTGGTTAAACTTTCAGGCAATATTCCGGACAGAAAGTTGTATAAAATCGCACAAAATTTGAAGGATGACATAGAGGCGCAAGTCCATTCTGTGCTGCGGGCAGACGTCATTGGTGATAGGACTGAGATAATAGAAATCCTTCTTGATCCGGCGAAAATATTCAATCATCGCTTGAATATGAGAAACGTTTTCGCGCTGTTTCAGGTCAACAACAAATTGATATCAACAGGAAACATATTAAACAGCGTGGGCAAATTTTCTGTGAAAGTGCCCGGAGTATTTGCAAACTTAAAGGAGATTATGGAATGTCCTTTAATTTCCAATGGTCAATCGACGGTTTCTGTTTCTGATATTGCGACAATCAGGCGCGCATACGAAGATCCAGTTGGGTTTGCCCGAGATCGTGGGGAAAAAGCTATCGTTCTCGAAATTGTTAAGAGATCTGGCGAAAACTTGATAGAAACTATCAAGAATGTCCGCAAAGTTGTTGCGGAGTCTGAAAAAAAATGGGGTGGCGACGTTGCGATAGGTTTTGCCTATGATCAATCCAAAATTGTTACGGATAATCTTCATGAACTGGAAAGTACGATCATTCTTGCCATTGTATTGGTTGTTCTGATAATCGCTTATTCGCTGGGAAAGAAAACCGCAATATTGGTAAGCGTGTCTATCCCCGGGGCTTTCCTTGCCGGTATTTTATACATCTATCTTTGCGGATATACCCTTAATATGGTTGTTTTATTCAGCCTTATTTTTGCGGTTGGTATGCTCGTTGACGGAGCGATAATAGTTGTCGAGTACGCTGACAGGAAAATTGACGAAGGATTTTGTGTGCGTGACGCATATCGTTTAGCTGCTCAGCGTATGGCGTGGCCGGTTATAACGTCGATATCGACGATCTTGGTTGTATTTTTTCCGCTTTTGTTCTGGCCTGATATCATTGGTCAATTTATAAAATTCCTACCTATAACACTGCTAGCAACATTAACGTCGTCTATATTCATGGCTCTAATCTTTGTTCCATGCTTAGCAATAGTGTTTTTAAAAGACAAAAAAACAGTATCCGTTTCAAATATCCCGCAAGAAAGATACGACCTGCCTTCATCTGGGTTTGGATATGCCTATGTCCGTGCGCTTGATTGGACGCTTAATCGACCATTCAAGGTTTTGGGAAGCGTAGCGATTTTGCTGTTGGCTTCTTTTCTGTCGTTTGTAAAGTTTGGCGCCGGCGTTGAGTTCTTTCCGTCATTCGAACCTGATACCGCAGTAATAAAAATACATGCTCGCGGTAATCTTTCTATATATGAAAAGGATAAACTTGTTCGCGAAGTCGAGAAAATTGTTGTTCCTTTTGAAGGGCTGTCCTCAGTTTATACCCGTGTTGGAGAGACAAAATCTGCAGGCCAAATGGCTACGTTAAAAGGTGGGACAAAAGCTGAGGATGAGATAGGCCGCATTATGATCGAGTTTGTCGATTGGCAAAAACGCAAAAGCGCTTATAAAATATTGGATGAAATAGAAAGTAAACTTAAACATTTTGCGGGAGTAAAAATTGTTATAGAGCCGGAGGCCAAAGGCCCGCCAAATACGCCGGTTGACGTGTGTTTGATTGGTAATGACTATGACAAACTGTGTAAAGAATTAAAAAAAATAAAAGACTATTTGCTAACCTTGAATGAGATACAGGCGGTACAGGACACTCTTCCCGCATCGAGCATAGAATGGAGGCTGATCATGGATAGGGCTCGAGCATTGAATTTCAATGCAAGCGTTGCATCAATAGGAGATGTTGTCCAGCTCGTAACCAGAGGTCTTAAGGTTGGAGGATTTCGACCGGACGACAGCAAAGATGAGATTGACATGATAGTTAAATTTCCACCTGAATACCGCAATTTGGACGAGCTTAAGAACCTTACGCTCCAGACCGATGTTGGCTCTGTTCCGATAAGCAACTTTATTACCTATGCGTCTGGATACGGCATAAGTAAAATAAACAAACTTGACGGAGCATTTTGCGCCAGAATTAAGGCGCAGTTAAAGCCAGGCCATATTTCAAGCGTAGCTTTGAACAAAATAAAACAATGGATCAATTCTAATATCCGATCAGATATAGAAGTTGCTTATAAAGGCGCTCAACGCGATCAAAAGAAAGCTGGATCTTTCCTGAGCTCCGCTTTTTTTGTGGCAATATTTTCAATCGCTATCATGATGATTATGCAATTTAATAGTTTTTTCAGTACGCTTATAGTTTTATCGGCGGTTTTACTGTCTACAATAGGCGTATTTATAGGGCTTTTAGTAAGAGGTATGCCGTTTGGTGTTGTGATGGGCGGCATCGGAGTTATTGCTCTTGCCGGAATTATTGTCAGCAATAACATTATTTTGATAGATACCTATGACCATCTCTCGGATAAAATCAGTGATACAAAAACCAGGATACTTGTTACAGGCGCGCAACGTTTGCGTCCGGTGTTTTTGACTAAAGTTACGGCAATATTAAGCTTGCTGCCTGTTATGTTTGCGGTTAACGTAGATCTGATTCGCGGTCAAATTTTGTTTGGCGCGCCCACTTCAGGTATGTGGGTTCAATTGTCGAGCAACATCGTTTGTGGCTTGGTATTTGGTTCTATCCTAACTCTTATTGTCACTCCCTGCGCCCTTATGGCCAGAGGAATCATTAGTTCACGCAGACAAATATCCTCTGCATGATTTTACAATAAACTGAAGTCTGGCAAAAAATTCTCTAATCGTGAAGAAAACCGCCCTAGCGTTTATCACGTCATTTGCATAGCATTTTCTGTTTCTGCAGAGCTTATTCCGTGCCGCTTTGTAATTCTCGCCAGCTCGAATTTAAGATAAGTCAGATGCCCCCCCCCATAATGGAGTTGCGCGCTTAAATGTCGGTAGATCCAAAACCTCCCTTGTCTCTTGAAGTTTTGTTCAGGGTTTCAGCGACTTCCCATTCAACCTTTGCGTACTGAGATATTACGATCTGAGCAATTCTGGATCCGCGCTCAATCAAGTAAGGGCTTTGGTCAAGATTGCAGAGGATTACGCCTATTTCTCCACGATAATCCGAGTCAATAACGCCGGGAGAATTTAATACAATAACGCCTTGCTTCAAGGCAAGACCAGAGCGCGAGCAAATCTGCGCCTGATACTCGTTTGGCAATGCAATCTCAATCCCGCAGGAAATAACCGCTCTTTCACCGGGGGCCAAAGTCACAGTCTGCGGACACGCTGCATATAAATCCATACCGGCACTTCCTCCGGTCATATAGGCCGGCAAAGGCAAATCCTTTGCATGGTCAAGTATTTTTATTGGGATTCTCATATCAATCACATCAGAACAGATCCAAAATATGCGACACTACGACCGGTTTTTTATCTCGACGTGAGCTGAACACCTTTCTGACCGCCAGTTTCGCGATTTCCACTACCGCAGAAACAATGTCCTTAGACCTGTCTCTTTGGGCAAGCATTTCATTAAACAGGGAACAAATCTCATGCCGAACGGCCTCTTGCTCGGTTGATTGGGAAGGTTCAAACAATCCCCAGAAAGTCATCTCGCATACTTCGTAAGGACGATTTTTTATGTCGGTTTCCGATATTGTAATAAACACGATTCCGTCATATATGGCTTTGAGTTTATCTTTTTGAATAGCCCCATCAAGCGGAACAAGCTTGTTGCCATCAATCGTTAAAACTCCATTGTGATACTTAGTCGACTCTTGAAAGGTTGGGTTTCCCGGCGCAAACTTTATCGCATAACCATTGCGTGGCACAACGACAAGTTTTATGCCGCATTCTTTAGCAAAATTTGCATGTTCAAGCAAATTAACCAGGTCTCCGTGCATAGGAACGACAACTGAAGGATTGATCCAGTCGTAAAGCTGTTTTATTTCTTCTTGCGATGGATGCCCGGACGCATGAACAGGGAAAAGATCTGAGGTTATAATTCTTACATTTTTATCTATCAGCTTGTTTTGCAGATCGATTATTACTTTTTCGTTACCCGGAATAACTCTTGCGGAAAATACTACTACGTCCGTGGGGGCAAGTTTTAACGAATTGTGAGCGTCATCAGCCAATTTATATAAAGCCGAATTTTTCTCGCCCTGAGATCCGGTGCAAATCAATACTGTCTTTTCCGGCAATTCTGATTTTATTTTTCGTTCATCAAAAAAAGTGTTGATTTTTGTCAAATATCCGTGCTCGCGAGCAATGCGCTCCATCCTTTTTATCGAACGTCCCACTATACAGACTTTGCGACCGGATTCTTGCGCTGCCAGCGCGCACGACTCAATTCTTGCTATATTCGATGAAAAGCAAGAAAATATTATCCTGTGTCCTTTAAGGGATTTTATGAGTTTCGCAAACTCTTCTCTGACCTGCGTTTCGCGCACACCCGGAGATTTATTGTGCACGTTTGTTGAGTCGCAGACAAGGGCAAGCACAGACTCATCCCCGTCAAGCGCGCTTTTTATATCTGTTTGAGTAACCGGGCTTTCGACAATCGGCGATGGATCCAAATTCCAATCCCCTGTGTGGAAAATTTTACCGAACGGGGTTGATATAATTAAGGCCTTGGATTCCGGAACCGAGTGTGGAATGCTAAAAAATTTGACTTTAAATCCAGCCACATCGATAATTTCGTCTCGGTGAACGGTATTTAATTGAATTTTGTCCTGGAGATCAAACTCAGAAAGTTTTTCTCTGAGAAAAGATTTGCACATTGGGCCGACATATACGGGCACATTCTCTATTAGCGGCATTATGTATGGAACTGCGCCAAGATGATCCTCGTGCATGTGGGTTATAACCACACCGGCTATCTTATTTTTATTTTCGACCAAAAATTTTGGGTCGGCCAGAAGCAATTCCTGCCCGGGGAAAGAACTAAAGCTCAATCCCATGTCAACGACCAAAAGTTTGCCGTTAAGGGCATAAACGCCCATATTCATACCAAATTTTCCACATCCGCCAAGAGGCAGGAAATAAAGTCCTTCTTTAAATAAATTCATACAGCTTAACCGGTGCCTTTAATTTATACTCCCATAAAAAACCCGAACTTCGTGACCATTATCATCATGCAAGATCAACGAGCCGTCATCTCCTATATCAGAAAAACGACCGACATGTTCGTCGTTATTAACGCTTATCATCTCGCCCAATTTCCACCCAAACCTCAGCCATTTTTGCCTTATAGGCTCAAACCCATTTTTATTATATTCATCAATCACAGAATAAAGACTGGACACTAGCCGATGCAATAAAATTTTAGATTCTATTTCCTTTTTTGTATAGTCCAATAGTTTTGCCGCTCCTTGAATAGATAACGCTATGTTCAAACCAATGCCAATCAAAAGCCAGGAGTTATTATCCTCGTCTTTCCATAATTCAGTTAGTATTCCGCCAAGTTTTTTGCCTTCCAAAAATATGTCGTTTGGCCATTTTGCCGATACCGATTTAATCAATTCGCTTGGCAAACAATCTTTTAAAACGTCAATCAAAGCGCACAAGGTCAAAAAAGGGAAATGGCT
This sequence comes from Holosporales bacterium, assembly GCA_031268985.1. Taxonomy (GTDB): domain Bacteria; phylum Pseudomonadota; class Alphaproteobacteria; order UBA3830; family JAIRWN01; genus JAIRWN01. The sequence continues at coordinate 8,569 of JAIRWN010000002.1, read as the reverse complement.
CAATTTGCTCGCGCTCCAGACAAATTCCAGGCCTATAGTACCATAAAAATTCCCTCCCGGTGGCGAATACCAAATTCTTCCCGGAATTCGTCCACGGCCACGAGTCTGGCAGTCGGCTAGCACAGCCAAAAGCCGCCGCTTAGAGTTGCTACTGTGATAGTTTTTATTTCTGTGAAGTAGAATCTGTTTAATTACGTCTTGGGTGCTGGTTAATGACTTGAAGTGATATATTTCCGCATCAAAATTTTCTGAATGAGCGACTTGCATTATCTTTCTAGCGAACATAATATAACTATTGCAAGCAATTCTTCAATGTTATTCATATAAACGAAATCATAATAAGCAAAAAAACTAACAATTGAAGAATACAGCCCGCCCGCTAAATGAAAAAACGTTAGGTATCAGAACGACCGGACAATCATAGAAATAAGAAAGAAAAGGACTCCATCGGCTCGGGTTTCGGTTTAGCCGGAAGGTAAAGAATCTTAATCAAAAATCATGCTCTACACGATAATTTTTACAAAATCATTCCGACTAAGCAATAGTTAAATGAAACGCTGACCAAAATATTGCCCCAATCGCAAAAACGATATCGGCATTATCGCATTAACCGCCAAAAATGTATGCCGTAATTGGTTGCGCCGACTTCCTGCCCTATAGATCGCTACGCTTCTTGTCCGTTGTGAGTTTTAGAATTGCAACCCAGTCTCCTGCGCCGGGATTGCTCTTACAGGCCCCATATATAAATATTTTAATACTTCATTGTTCATAAAGAGAAACTGTGCCTAGCCTTATCCCTTTTTCCAGTAAAGACATAAACTCAACTTTATTAAGACCTGGGTTTATATGCGGCATAAATTTTACTTTTATGCAGCCCGGGTACTTAAGGAACGACCGCCTAGGCCAAACTTCCCCTGAATTTAACGCGACCGGAACCACTTTTGCGTTGGTGTGCCTGTAAATCGCATATATTCCCGTTCGCATACAATCAAATGTGCCTTTAGGCATGCGTGTTCCCTCAGGAAAGATCAAAACATTAAACTGTTCTTTGAGCCTGTCTTGCGTTTGATCAAGCATAATGGATATTGAGCGTCTTCCTTCTTTTCTGTCGATCGCTATCATTTTGAGTCTTCTTGAGATTTCTTTGAATAACGGAATTGCTGTTAATTCGTACTTAATCACAAAACTTGCTTTCGGAATGATTGACATCAATACCAGTGTTTCCCAAGCAGATTCGTGTCTAATTGCGTATATTGCCGGCTCTTTAAGAATATTTTCTTTGTCGTATATTTTCAGATCAGATTTTATGCAAAAACGAAACCACTTGCTGATTTGTCGATTCACCTTTACAAAAAAAGCGTGCACTTTTTTAGTGTCGTTCTTTATAAAGAATCGTCCGGTTATAAATGAAAACGTTAAGTACAGATACAACCCTATGTTAAACGCTAACGACCTCATCCAAAGCCCCACATAGCTTGACGCTTTTGTTGATCGAATACAGCTCATAGAACCCTCTATATTGCCTCAAACGCTTTTGATAAAAAGAAATACAGGATTGCATTATACTCTCTCAGGGCCAAAGTTAACCACTTTCTCCGTTTGTTTTGCGAAAAGACAGGGTAAAGAACAACCTCTGCGTCTACTCCTGCGTAGCGTAATAAAAGCAGGCTTCTTAAAATATGGTAATCAGAAGTTACAAGTATTATGGAGTTGAATCCTTGCTTCCACAGGAATTGCTTTATTTCATGTGCGTTTCCAAGCGTATCCTGCGCCTTGTATCCAAGATAAGTTTTACTGCAAGATAAAGCCTTATTATTCATGTATACAGAGAAGTTTCTAAGCGACGCACATACGCCCACTCCAGATATAAACAGCGCCGAAGCATAGTTTTTTTCCAAAATGTCTATGGCGCACTTGATTCTCGCGCGCCCACCCGTTAGAACCACTATTGCATCTGCTCGTTTTGAATGAAGCTCGTATAGCTCTTTCAAATTTGGTTGTTTCGTTGGCATGTTAAGTAAAAACACGCAAAAACCAAAAAACCAAACCCCAGCCAAGCAAGCGAAGAACCTAAATACAATTCGTGCGCCAACTGCTGTTTTGTCCAAAGCGCCCGTCATCACTTAGGCACCATATATCGTTGGCACTTTAACAATCAACAAATAATAAAGGCCGAGCATTTATTATTTTTCTCCAACTGTTTTTATAGGCTCGTTCTTAGACGATACGGAGTTTGATTTGGCTAATCGCTACGATATCCCCATAAAGAGTAGGCGGCAACCCATCCTTTTAAACCGCTGACGCTTATTTTTACCCAATTATCTTTGGTCGAGACCACTTCACATATAACATTTTGTTCTAATTTAGCAATCAATACAGAGTCCGCGTTTGGCGACTTGTGCATCATAGATATTTTCAGAACCGTAATAGCGGTTTTCTTTTTTCCCAATAAACTCTTGTGCACCCATCCCTCGGTTTTTCCATAGTCGCGTATTTTCACCCAATCGTTAAAACAAGCCAAAACCAGCACTGGAAGCCGTAAGATGTTATAATGCCATATAATTGGATATTGCTTACCCGGCCCCGACCGCATGTTAACGCTTTTTGAAAGCATACTCAGGTATATAGGAGGCTTATCGTCAGCTAAGCAGCCGAAATAAGGCAAACATAGAACTATTAAACGGGCAATCTTATGCATACGTCGTTTTTAAAACATTTTCTGATGGCAAGAAAGTCTATAAGCCGGGTTCTGTAACGCGCCGGCTATACGACCGGCGTGACAACGATTATTCATCTGAGCTGAGCGTCGCCGCCCAACTTCAAGCAACCAACCCGGACATGATATGCACAAAAGCTTGCATGTCAAAGATTGACTCATGTCCCTATTTAGTCTTGCTCCAAGTGAGGTTTACCTTACCACCGCTGTTACCATCGGTGTGGTGGGCTCTTACTCCGCCTTTTCACCCTTACCAAACATTACGTTTGGCGGTATATTTTCTGTGGCACTTTCTCTGAAGTCACCTTCGCCAGGCGTTACCTGGCACTTTGCTCTTGAGGAGCCCGGACTTTCCTCTGTGAAAAACACAGCAATCGTCCAACTTTCTTGCCGGGGTAAGTTTACGATATAATAACCGTGTTGCAAAGTGAGTATTGTCGCTGTATTTTGTATACCGATGCGAAGAAGGAAATTGAGGCGTTATGGGGTTATGTGGAAGAAATATGTTCTTTAGAGCGTTTTTTATTTTTACCGTCCTGTTGCTGAGCGGTTGTAAGGCTTTTGAAAGGGCGGGTATCAGGGCGACTAATGCTTATCAAATTAAGGAAAATAAACTTATACTTCCTCCGGACATGTATGAATGTCCCGTGCCGGAGGGGCCTGAAGATCTGCCTAAAAAGAAACAAACGAAGAGTTAAGTGATTTGTTTGCCGATAAAACTTCTCGGCGCCAAGATTTGGTTGTAGCAAATTAATTAAATAGGGAGAGAAAATTGACAAGCAAAGATTTTTTTCGCTTTCTTCTGATGTCTTTGATTGTTATCGGTCAAATAGAATGTACAGAATGCAAAAGCCATCCAAACACAGAAAAAGTTATCAAAGACGAACTTCCTTTTGATTTTTCCGATTTAGATCCCAAAAAAGCGAAAACAAAGAAACTTGCTAATGGCATAGAGGTATTGGTTTTTGAAAACCATTTTGCTCCTATGGTGTATTTTTCCGTATGCGTGATGTCTGGCGGAATGGACGATCCTGCCGGCAAAAGCGGACTCGCTCATTATCTTGAGCACTTGATGTTCAAAGGGACCGATAAGTATCCAAAAGAAAAGCTGCTCAGAACTCTGCTTGAAAATTCTGCGGTCATCAATGCTTATACGGCGCCTGACCGTACAGTGTTCTGGGAATACGGCCCAAAAGAGCATCTGGAGCTTTTTGCCGATATAGAATCAAACAGATTTAAAGAGAGCGCGGTTCCATCCGAAGAAGCTCGGAATGAACGTAAGGTCGTTACGGAAGAAGCCCGCATTTGCGAACGTCAGGCGCAAAATGTATTATCTTGTTATCTGTCTAATGCCTTATATTTGGGCGCTCCGTTTCAGCATCCTTTGGTCGGATGGTTGCCTGAGGTTACAAGACTTACTCTTGATGACGCGATGCTTTTCAAAAGTAGACATTATTGTACGCAAAACACTAAGATTATCGTCATCGGTGATGTAAAATTCGAGCAAGTCGTTAACGTAGTGGAAAAGTATTTCGGAGGTATCCCGGAATCAGCCGCTCCCAGCAAAACATACGACGAAAGCAACGCGCAATATTACTCAAGCAAGACCTTTTTAAGAGTCGAAAAATACAGCAATCAATTCGGAACCCCTGCTATTTCATTGGTTTGGAGGCCGGACATTTGTTATAGAAAAAATCTGAGAAAGGCGATTGCGCTTGAGTTATTTTTAAACGCGCTTGCCGGTGACGATATCAGTCACCTTTACCAAGAATTGGTCGAGAGAAGGAAAATTGCTGTCGATATTGGGGCGTCAGTAGAAATGGACATGAGGCACCCATACATGGTTGAAATCAGAGCTTCGCCAACGGCTAATACTAAAATAGCCTTTCTTGAAAAGCAATCTCTAGAAGCGATAAGGAAGAAATGTCGGGATGGTCTAACTGCGGAGGAATTTTCCCTTGCCAGAAACAGAATTATTATATCCATAATGTATGCAATGCAGAGCTATATGTCGGCAGGACAGTATTTTGAAGCTATGGCGGAAAACAATTCATATTCCAAGGTTACAGAAGTTGTTAAGTCCCTATCCAGGGAGTTTGTGAATCAAGTTGCAAAAGAATACTTGTTGTATCCGCCCGTTGCAGTCGTTGTTACGTGGCCAGACTCGCAGTTTTCGTCGATCTGTTCCGGTAAGGGAGCAAGAAAATGAATAAAGTGTCATTGTTCAAAACATATGCGCTGGTTTTATTAGTTTGGGGAGGGGGCATTCCAACGTTGTGTGCGGAAGAGAAGCCGGCTGCTGAAAAAACAAATAGTGTACAGGAGGCGTCAGATCATCCAGCTGCAGCTGTTCAAGAGCTTGTTTCGAAAAATGGCATTAAGATATGGCTTTACGAAGACCAAAGGACTCCAATTGTTGCTGTAAAGATAAGGTTTGTTGGCCTGGGCAGTGCATTCGAACCAACCGACCAAAAAGGACGTACGGAGGTTTTGGCCAGAACTATGTGTGATGGCGCTGGGAAGTTTGATAAGCTGGGCCTTAAAAGAGCTCTGTTGAATCTTGGAGTAAGGCTGAATTTTTGGGCGTCAAATGATGATATGTTTTGCGATATTACCAGTTTCAGAAGCTCGCTTTCTAAGACGATTGATATAATAAGGGATATAATAGCTAATCCTGCCTTCCGCGATAAACACGTAAAGATTGCTGTTAACCAATTGTGCGACGAACACAAATCATTAATAGAAACCCCGGAATATCTTGCACGGAAGACATTAGTAGGGACTGCATTTCCTGACCATCCTTATGGCTTACTTCCAACGGAAGAGACTTACAAACGAGTCAATAGTCGTGTGTTGAGAGATTTTTGGTCCAGAGCGATCAGCGCTCAAAATGTCTTTGTTGTTCTGGTTGGTAAAATCAGCGCAAAAGAAGCAACCGAGTTGGTTGATCTTATATTTGCCGAATTGCCGGCTGTCGGCAGCGTTAAAACGATTGCAAAGGTCTCTCCAAGGTATTTTAATGAGCTAAAGATTGTCCAGAACGACGTAAAGCAATCCATAGTTGTATTTTTCTCGCAAGGTATCCCCGCTTCTCATCCTAATTATATAGCCTATCAGGCTGCGAATGTCATGCTTGGCGGGCCATTTTGTTCAAGGCTTTTTAAAAAAGTACGCGACTCCGAGGGGTTAGTATACTATGTGAACACACGAATAAAACATTATGCTTACGCTGACATTTTAGTCGGGACAAGTGAAACGGCAAACGAAACAGCTTATACGGTTGTCAACATGATCAAAGATGTGTTCTATAAACTGAAGTTTGATGCAAGCGAGCAGGATAATTCAAAAATCACTGATGAAGAGCTTGCTATCGCCAAAGGTGTGCTGCTTAAAGATTATCTTCGCGCGTTTTCCAATCCAGACGCTCTATCGGCCCATTTGATGGATATAAGAATCGCCAATCTCCCCTCGTCTTACCTTCATGAATATCCGGACAAAGTAAGGGCTTTGACCTTAGGCGATGTGAGAAATGTATTTACAAACAAACTTATAGATCCGGACAAGCTGACTGCTATAATAGTCGGCAAACCTATATTGACGTCACCGCCGGCTCAGTCAAAGTAAGTAGGGAGCGATCGCAAGAGTTTTTCTGTCAGTTTAATAAGTTTAGATTTTTAAGTGTAATTCTAATAATGGACAATAACAAAACCCGAATTGACGCGGAATCCGTTCGTTCGCTGGCGATCTTGCTGGAAGAGACCGGGCTCAGTGAAATTGAATACCAGCTCGACAGTCTGCGCATACGTGTGACCAAAGGCATTTCGGTCACGAACAATGCGGTTACAATTCCTGTTCAGCAGCCTGCAACGCCTTTGTTGCAGGAACCTGTTCAAATTGCCCCCGGGGGGAGCTCTTCCCCAAAAGATTCTTCCGCAAAAGCCACGGAAGAGTCCGAGAATGAAATTATGGCTGAGGCCATTAAATCGCCTATGGTTGGCGTTGTCTACATTGCGCCATCTCCAGGCACAGAACCGTTTGTAAGACTTGGCGATAAGGTGTCAGAGGGGCAGACCCTTTTAGTTATTGAGGCCATGAAAGTTATGAATATGATTAAAGCGCCCAAAGTCGGAATTGTGAAAAATATCTTGGTAAAGGATCGCCAGCCCGTGGAATATGACGAACCTTTGATAGTCGTTGTTTAACCAACTAAATGTTCAAAAAAATATTAATTGCAAACCGCGGTGAAATTGCTCTCAGGATTATCCGCGCATGTCATGATATGGGCGTCCACACAGTTGCAGTGCACTCCACAGCCGACGCAGACTCTATGCATGTGCGCCTGGCTGATGAGAGCGTATGCATAGGCGGAGCCCCAAGTAAAGACAGCTATTTAAACGTTCCGTCAATTATTACAGCCGCAATAGTAACTAATTCCGACGCAATACATCCCGGAGTTGGTTTTTTAAGCGAAAACCCGGAGTTTGCCGAAATCGTTCATGAACATAGGCTTGCATTTATCGGCCCATCGCCAAAACATATCGCTGATATGGGTGATAAAACTAAAGCAAAAAAGATTGCGGTTAAACTGGGAATTCCTGTTGTTCCAGGCTCTGACGATGTGGTGTCAGACCTCTCTGACGCGCAAAATATCGCTGGAAAAATAGGTTATCCTGTTTTAATTAAAGCTGCAAACGGTGGTGGTGGCCGTGGCATGAAAATCGTTCAAAACGAATCCGAGTTAGCTGAATCCATCCGAATAGCCAAAAACGAAGCTGAGACTTCGTTCGGAAATAATGAAGTTTATATAGAAAAATATTTGTCAAACCCAAAACATATCGAAATTCAGGTTATGGCTGATAATTTTGGAAATATTATACATCTTGGAGAAAGAGACTGCTCTCTGCAACGCAGACATCAGAAAATTTTTGAAGAATCGCCGAGCCCGATTGTTACGCCGTCTCAACGGGAAGAACTCGGTGGGCTGGTTGTAAGATCGGTAAAACGACTTGGGTATCAGGGGGTTGGGACAGTTGAATTTTTGTATTCCGACGGCCGTTTTTATTTTATCGAAATGAATACTCGTTTGCAGGTGGAACACCCGATCACCGAGCAAATAACAGGGATAGACATTGTTCAAGAGCAAATCAAAATCGCTGCGGGAGAGCATTTATCTTTTTCGCAGAAGAACGTAACTTTCACCGGCCATTCCATAGAATGTCGTATTAACGCAGAAGACCCCGATACTTTTTCCCCGTCTCCCGGACTGATTAACAGCTATCACGCTCCCGGTGGCCCTGGCGTTAGAATTGACAGTCATTTATATTCCGGCTATAAAATACCACCATATTACGACAATTTGGCAGCTAAGCTTATTGTCCATGAGTCGAACAGAACGAGATGCTTAGCCAGACTTGAACGGGCGCTTAATGAATATGTTATTTCAGGGATAAAAACTCTTATTCCTTTGCATTTGCGTATTATAAAAAATCCGGATGTTATTTCCGGTAAATATGACGTCGCAACGCTTGAGAAAATAATAAATGCACCAGGCAGAGCATAGTGTTTAGTCAGTTAAGTATAGTGCTTGAAGGTAGTAAATGACAATCGCGATTAGTCATTTTTATCTTGTGAACCTGGGGTATGATCCGTAATGATGAGTGGCTGTAAATTTTGCAATTGTTAAAAGTTCTGGGACAATAGCGAAACAAAATAGCTGGCGAGGCAGCGCTCAAACTTTAATTAATAATAGCAGTATTTGTGAAGAGCTGAGAGAGAGGGAACGGCATTGAATTTATTATCGATGGGATTGAGCATGGAACAGATGGGCAAGGCTACCGGTCTAACATCCGTAGA
>JAIRWN010000003.1 GCA_031268985.1 Holosporales bacterium | reverse complement strand
ACGACTCAGAAAGTTTGTCAAGCTGATGGAACACCCCTTGAGAACAACTGTCTGACACTATACTTTCTTCCCCCAAAGATTTGTCAGCCTCTCCCCCTAAAAAATCTTCGCAATCGGCTTCGTCTACAAGGTCTAGAATATCGTCTTCGGAGAAAGCTGATCCGGCCGAATCGGCATTTTTCTCTTCAGTACGCAGCATGTTGCTTTTTATTGCAGATAAAATTTCACTTACGGACAACTCCTCCTTATCGTTTTGCATGGTAAAAATTCTCTTTGTCCATTAATTCCGTTTAGCAATGGTCTCCAAATTCAAGTTGCCTGTAAGAGACAATAAAGTAAAAACTGTTATAACATGATTTTTTGTAGCCTCAACACGGCTCTGCCGGCTTTGGAGAAGTTTTTGTTCTTGCTGCAACACGTCTGTCGTAGATTTTGTTCCAACATTCAGGCATTGACGCATACCGTCAACCGCAATTTCTGCGCTTTTCACCGCAAAATCTGCCTGCTTGATTTGCGCTTCGGTCGTTTTTAATTGAGCCAAATGGAGGCGACAAGCCTTTTCTAATTCTTGGCGCATTAATAGACCGTTCGTTTGCGCAGCTTGCGCCTTAAGATTGGCTTGCTTTATTCTGCTGTAGCTTGGACAGGCAAACAAAGGAACGTTAAGTTCTATCATCACAGAAGAGCTTGAAGCGCTTGGCTCAGATGATGATGACGCGCCTGCTCTCTTACTGTCCACGCTACTTAAGCGTCTGTTAATATCTGCTGAAAGCGCGACACTTGGCAGCAAAGAACCGCGCTGAATATCTATGGAGGCCTCAGCGGCGAGAGTTTGATATTTGCTCGACTTCAGTGACGGATTGTTTCTCAATGCTTCTGCAAAAAGTTTATCATAATTGTCAGGAATACATTTTGGAATATCTAAAGGTTCCAGATTTTCATCGGGCTTTTCGCCAACTGTTTTTTCATACTCTGCAATGGCTGCAGCAAGTTTGGACTCGGCGTCTATTCTGTGATACGTAGCTTCAGCGTGAGCAGCTTCGTTAGCAGCAACATCTTGACGAATACCTATCCCAACTTCCAATCGCTTTCTTGACGCCTCAAGATCTCGCGCAAGATTTTTTTCGTTCTGTATTCTGATTTTGATGTGCTCGTAAGCGGCCCAAAGGTTCATATACGCTTCCACAACAGCCATTATTGTATCTTGTTTTGCTTTTTCCAGATTATATTTGCTTGCCAGGGCTGATTTTTTCGTATTATTAACTTGGGCAAAAGAGGAGAAGTTCAGAATGCTTTGTTTGAGCGACAGCCCAACTTGTTTTGAGTTTTGCTTTTCTTCAGACGCTATGTCTTTGCCGTTATTATCTTGCTGGGTAGTTTTAGATGAATTTCTTCCCATGGACGCCGTTGCGTTGATCGAGGGAGCAAAGGCCGCCATCGCAGTGGACGATTCCTGTTGATTCGCCTGATTTTCCAGAACGGCCGCTATCCATTTGGCATTGTGCTTAAAGGCTTTTTTTATTGCGTCTTCTAAAGTAACTGCGTTTGCATCGGAGCTTAGTAAAAAAATTGAGAAACAACTCCACAAAAAGCGACTCATAACCTGACTCCCTATTTTAAAGAGGCTACTCTTAGAAACTACCTCGAACAAAATATACCTCATGACGCTGCAAAATAACCAGAACAAAAATATCTTGATATGCTATTATGCGCCTTAAGGCACGGCCGGGTGGCAGAGTGGCTATGCAGAGGACTGCAAATCCTTGTACGTTGGTTCGATTCCGATCCCGGCCTCCAACAGCGTGTTCATGAGAATATTTTAAATAATTTGATGCCAGAACATAGCCAGTATGAGATTCCTCAGTATATATGCAAACAGCTGGAGAGAGTTCCTGTACAGAATACCTCGGCGCTTATAATCGATTTGAGAGTGGTAAAAGATAATTATCGCAGGCTGAAGTCTATATTGGCAAAAAGCAACGTCGGTAAGTGCCTTTGTGCCGCGGTTTTAAAGGCGAACGCTTATGGGCTTGGCTATACTCAAGTTGCGCAGATTCTGCTTGGCGATGGTTGTCGAGATTTTTTTGTGGCGGATATCGCTGAAGGGATAAAACTTCGTAGCGTAGTAACAAAAGACTCTAACATATACGTGTTGTGCGGGGTTTTGCCTCACACGGAGGATCTGTTTTTTGAGAATAATCTGACCCCTGCGCTTATTGACAGATCTCAGATTGAGGATTGGCATAACTATGCAAAGACTCGTGAAAAAAAACTTCCTGTCGTGCTGCACTTCGATACCGGGATGACCAGAACGGGCTTAAGTTGGCAAGACGCGCTGTGGTATGTTAATCGCCAAGATATAAGAGCGTATTTTGACGAGCGATACATAATGAGCCATCTTGCTTGCTCGGACGATGAACATAACCCAAACAACCTTAAGCAAATTATAAAATTCAGATGTTTAAAGCGAATTTTTAGTAATATCCCGGCGACATTTTCTAATTCTAAAGGGATTCTGCATGGCCCAGAGTATCACTTTGACATGGTCAGGGTTGGGACGTTTCTTTTTGGTCTGACAACAAGAATGGATAAATTCAAACCTACTATGCAGCCGGTAAGCATATATGCCAAAGTGTTGAATATAAACCATGTAAAACCTGGATGTCCGATAGGATATGGCGCGTCATACATATGCGGTCGATTTTCAAGAATCGCAACGATCGGGATCGGATATGCCGATGGAATTTTGAGGGCGCTAAGCTCAGGTTACGGCGAGGTCATTATATCTGGATACAAGGCGAAGATAGTTGGACGTATTTCCATGGATTTGATTACTGTCGACATTACAGATATTCCGAGCGAGTTGGTTTGTCCTGGGCAGTGGAGCACAATTTGCAGTCCAGAGCTGAATACAGAAGAAATCGCTGGCAAAATGGGAACCATATCTTTAGAATTTTTGTGTAATCTCGGAGATAGATTGCACAGGATGTATTTGAGCTGAGCGGAATGATGATAAAAAAGAACTTTCTGGCTGATATAGGAGCGAAAACGTTGGGCATGTTGGTTGAGTCCGGGAAGCTCGCGATTTTTGTCTCAAAAGGCGTTTGGGCGTGCTTTTCTCCACCTGTTTATTGCGGCGAGATGTTAAAACAAATATTGCACACGGGTTTTTTTTCAATTCCCATTGTTGGATTAACCGCCGTATTCAGCGGCATGGTTATAGCCCTTCAAACCTATGTTGGGTTTGCTAAGTTTTCCGGCGAAAGCGCAGTTGCAACTGTCGTTATTGTCGCAATAACACGCGAGCTTGGACCCGTTATGGCTGGGTTGATGGTGGCGGGAAGGATTAGCGCTTCAATAGCAGCTGAGCTTGGTTCGATGAAGATATCAGAACAAATTGATGCTCTTGAGGTTCTTGGAGTCAGTCCGTTTAGATTTCTTGTGGCTCCGCGTATATGGGCATGTCTTATCAGCCTGCCTTTACTTACAGTTCTTGCTGATATTATAGGCACGTTTGGAGGTTTCGTTGTTGGAACAACTAAACTTGGATTTTCTTCGCATGCATATATGACGCAAACTTTTGCAAATCTAAAAATGGAGGATGTTATTTGCGGCCTGGTTAAATCAGCATGTTTTGGGTTTGTCATTGCTGCGTTCGGGTGTTTTTACGGCTTTAATTCATTACGCGGAGCAAAAAGCGTCGGCGAGGCGACCACTATGGCGGTAGTTGCCGCATGTATGGGGGTTCTGGTCCTTAATTACATTGTTACGTCATTATTTTTTGGAGCTTAAAATGCTTGCTCCGGTCGAGATAGAATTCATAAACGTAAAGAAAACGTTCAGCAACGGTGCAAAAGTCCTTGATAACTTCAACTTGAAAGTCAGAAAAAATGAATCCCTCGTCATTATAGGACGATCCGGCGTTGGTAAGTCGATTATGCTCAAGATTCTACTTGGACTTGTGCGGCTGAGCGCCGGTGATGTAATGGCCGGTGGCATAAGCGTATATGACAGAAAGCGCAGACAGCAATACTTGTCGAAGTTCAGCATGATGTTCCAGGGCGGCGCCTTGTTCGACTCTATGACTGTCGAGCAAAATGTCATTTTTGGGCTTATGAATCGAGGAACGCCAAAAAATGAGGCGACCAAGATTGCGCAGGAAAAACTTTTAGCGGTTGAGTTGGACAAAAGCGTATTTAAGCTTTATCCGTCAGCGCTATCCGGTGGTATGCAAAAGCGCGTTGCGCTGGCAAGGGCTATCGCGCTCAAACCGGAAATTATGTTATTCGATGAACCTACATCCGGTCTCGATCCAGTGACCGGAGCCACAATATCTCAGCTTATAAGGGGTATGATCAAAAAATTTAATTTTTCTTGTATTACAATTACTCACGATTTAAGCGCCGCTCAAGTTGTTGCAGACCGCGTTGCTCTTCTGGACAGCGGAAAAATCATCTGGGAAGACAAAGTAAAAGCGCTGAACAGTTCAGATAATCCTATAGTGCGCCACTTTATGGAATCTTCTCGTTGGACCAAAGGTCGAGCGTAAACGTAATCAAAGTATTTGATGCAAAAGAGCGTACAGAATAAAATGCAACAAAGCAATTTGTTTGCCGGGGCTCCCTCGCTTGCCGAACTGCTTAGACCGCAGTCGATTGAAGAATTCGTCGGCTTTAAAACGTCGACACGGCTGTTTACGATGGATCCGATTCAGTCTTTGATTCTGTGGGGGCCGCCGGGAAGCGGTAAGACTTCTTTGGCTAAATTTCTTGCCAAGGACAGCCGATTGCCGTTTGAGGAAGCCTCAGCTGTCATGTGCGGAACGGCGACCTTTAAATCAATCTTTGAACGAGCTGAGCGGTCTATAGACTCCAAAATTGTTCTTCTGATAGACGAAATTCACCATCTGAATAAATCTCAACAGGATATATTCTTGCCTCATTTAGAGGCCGGAAGTATTGTTTTATTCGGCACAACAACCGAAAACCCTTCATTCGAGCTGAGGCCAGCGCTTCTGTCCAGGTGCAAGGTGGTAACTTTTAACCGGCTTGAGCTTGAAGATCTTGAAATGCTTTTGACCAGGGCTGAGGCTTTTATAAATAGGAAACTTCCCTTAAGTCAAGATGCTCGGCTTACTTTGTGTCAGATGGCTGACGGGGACGGGCGGTATTTGATTAATCGCGCCGAAGAGTTGTTTGCCCTTAAGACCAATACAGACCTCTCTTCGGGCGAGCTTATAAAACTGCTGGCCAAGCGTCCTGTGATTTATGATAAATCAGGAGACGAGCACTATAATCTTATAAGCGCTTTGCATAAAGCTATGCGCGGATCTGATGTCGACGGAGCTTTGTACTGGTTTTCCAGAATGCTTGATGGGGGTGAAGATCCGCTGTACATAGCGCGCAGGTTGGTGCGATTCGCGGTCGAAGATATTGGCGCCGCTGACCCTTATGCTTTGCAGCAAGCGGTTGCCGCTCAACAGGCTTTCAGTTTTTTGGGAGCTCCTGAGGGAGAGCTCGCTATTGCGCAAGCCGTGGTATACTTGGCTACCTCGCCGAAGTCCAACGCTGTTTATTCCGCTTTCAATAAAGCCAGACGATACGCGCATGAGCACGGCTCTTTGATGCCGCCCAAAAGGATACTAAATGCGCCAACTCAATTTATGAAAGATCATGGATATTCTGATGGATATGTATATGATCACGACTTTAAAGATGCGTTCGCCGGGACGAACTTTTTCCCTGACGGTCTTGACAGACAACAATTCTATACTCCTGTAGAGCGCGGATTTGAGCGTGAAATTAAAAAACGTATTGACTGGTGGGATAAACGCAGGTCAAACGCGAAATCAGAAACTTAGTTGGGGTGGCTTAAAAGCTAACTGGCTTATAGAAACAAGTACAAAAATGCGACAGAATATGTTAGCGTTAAAGCCCGTTGAAAATAAAGAGCAGGGATCATGGATAATAAACTCTTTCGTGTTTCAGTAATAAGATGCATATGTTGTGGGCTAGCCTTTTTTGCTTTTGATGCGCAAAGCAGCCGAAGAATGCCTGTGGATCGGGGTGATGAATCTTATACTCCGTCAACGGATTTGACCGGCCCCACTCTGTTCTTGAAAGAACTCCAGGAGATATTTGGTGTTGAACGAATGGATAATAGTAATCTGACCGCTGTTATTGGTCGGCTCGTTGACCTTGGTGGGGGTCGTTTAAAAATGGATCCACATGTGGACTTGAAAAATACAGAAGCCCAGTTTAACTGGTTCAAGGACAATTGGAATGAGATTGAACCATTGCTACAACTATCTAATATACGCCTTTCAACTTCAAGAGAAAGGAAGACTTTGCACAAACGAAGCGTTGGGGACGAAGCTGAAGATTTTCTGCTAGGGGTTAATCTAGCGGAAGTTTCTATGCATAAAAAATTTTGGCGCGCGAGGCTTCGTAAGCTATCCCTCGCGGATTTGGTTTCATTTGCATCTGGTGTTGCCAAAGAGACTCGACTTCCTCTTAATCGAGCAACCAGGCGTGAAAAAACACTTCTGCTGGATTGGTTTGAGGAAAACTGGGAATGGACTGCCCCATTTTTGTCTGCTGAGGATATCGAAGAAGAGCAGTAAGTATCGTTGGTACCGGTGACTTCCTTATTTACTATGAATTTATCGTTGAAGTTTATGAGATATGATTCATGGGTTTGTGAGATTTAAACCAAAATATCATCATGTCATTGCTAGTTGTGAGCATGACCGTTTCGGTTGCGGCAGATCTGGTTTTCAATAGTCATATTTTATGGGAGGATGGATTGTCGATCCGTTTCAATTGACAAAGCTCGCGTTTATGGTTATCTTTGCGAAAATTGTTGTTGGATCAAAAGAATGGCACGAGTATGCGAAATCACAGGGAAACGAGTTTTGACCGGCAATAACGTAAGTCATGCGAATAATAAGACCAGAAGGCGCTTTCTTCCGAATCTTCAGTCTGTTTCATTTCCAAGCAGTCTGTTGAGTCGTCAGGTTAGCATTAAAAGCATCTCGTCTGCCGGCATACGTTTTGTAGAAAAAGCCGGAGGAATTGACGCTTTTTTGCTTAACAAGCCTGCCTGCATTTCCAAGGCTATGCAGAAACTGCAAAAAGTGATTGTTAAATTGGCGTCGAAGAAAATATGATTTAGCGGGACAGCTTCTTTGGCGTCTGTTATGAAATGACTTTTGTGGATCGCCTATGTCGGGACATTCCCAATTTAAAAACATCATGTATCGCAAGGGCGCGCAAGATGCGAAGCGCGCGAAGGCGTTTTCAAGATTGGCGCGAGAAATAGCTGTAGCGGTAAAAACCGGCGGAGGTGACGATCCTTCAAGCAACTCCAGGTTGCGCAACATTTTGGCCAACGCGCGTGGCGAGAATATGCCGCGCGATAACATCGAGCGCGCCATTAAGAAGGCTGTCGGAGGGGAAGATGGCGCTGACTATGAAGAAGTTCGGTATGAAGGGTATGGTCCCGGAGGAGTGGCTATCATAGTTGAAGCGCTTACTGATAATCGCAACAGAACCGCATCAGAAATTAGAGCGTCGTTCAATAAGCTTGGCGGAACGTTGGGTGAGACCAACAGCGTCAGCTTTATGTTCGATAGACTCGGCGTTATCATATACCCGATTAGCATTGGGGCGCCGGATGAAGTATTAGAAGCGGCAATCGAGGCCGGCGCCAACGATATGATGGATGACGACCGGTATGAAATTCTGACAAGTATGGATAATTTTGCCTCTGTAAGGGATGCATTAGCCGGCAAATTTTCGGATCCAACTTCTGCTAACCTGGTTTGGCGACCAATCACCTTGACCGAGGTAAGTGATAATACGGCCGGAACGCTGTTCAAACTTATTGAGGCCTTGGAAGATAACGATGATGCGCAGCAGGTTGTTGCCAACTATGATGTGTCTGATCAATTTATGAAGTCTTACCTTAAGGAGTAAATGTCCTCTAAGATAACAGTTTTAGGTGTCGATCCCGGTCTTAACAAAACCGGCTGGGGGATTGTGTCTGTTGAAGGAAATTATCTTAAGTACTTGGCGCACGGGGTCATACAATCCGACAGCAAAAATAATCTGGCCGAGAGGCTTAACGCCATCTATAGCGGAATCTCAGAAATTATTGTTCGCTTCTTGCCGACAGAAGCCGCAATAGAGGAAATTTTTATGAATTCCAACCCCTCTTCTGCCTTGAAGCTTGGCGCTGCGCGCGCTGCGGCAATGTTGGCGCCGGCTCACGCCGGAATCAGCGTGAATGAGTATGGCGCCAATAAGGTTAAAAAAGCCATAGTCGGCGTTGGACATGCTGATAAATCTCAAATCGCAATGATGATAAGGCGACTGATGCCGACTTGCCCTGACGTGAAGAACGACGCCGCAGACGCTTTGGCGGTTGCTATATGCCATATAAATTGGATGCCTCGTTTAAAAGGAGCCTTTTAACTGTGTTAAACTTTTTGCGCGGAAAAATATTTGAGTTTTCCGATAATTACATCACGGTCGATACTGGGGCGGTTGGTTACAGAATTTTTTGTCCAAGGTTGTCTCTTGAGAAGTTTCAAGGTTCAAGCCAAGCTGAAGTTTTGGTTCATACGGAGCTGGTCGTGAGGGAAGACGGCTGGTTTCTTTATGGCTTTGCCGAGCCTGAGGAACGCGAGTGGTTCAAGATTCTGTTGACAGTCCAAGGAGTTGGGGCAAAGGTTGCCTTGTCGATACTTTCTTGCCTAAGCCCATCCGATGTTTTTCAAGCCATTTATTACGAGGATAAGGCGAAGCTGTGCATGGCGGATGGGATTGGCGGTAAACTGGCTCTTAGAATAATTAACGAACTAAAAGACAAAAAATTGCCTCAGCAGAAAGCAAACACTTTTCGGTTTGCTGCTGTCGGCGAGGCTGGTGGCTCAAAAAAGGTGTTTTTGGATGTTACTTCGGCTCTGATAAACCTAGGATACAAGAAGGCCGATATCTTAAGCGTTTTAAAGGACATTTCTTCCGATCAAGAGTTTGAAGACGTATTTCGTCAAGCCTTGGGCCAGCTCACATCTTTATAGAATCCAAAGATAATAATGGGCTTTAAGGTCTTTTTTGTTTTAAAGGCGGGCCAGTCAACATGAAAGGAGCTATATTAAAGGATGTTAAGGGTCGTATATATTTTAATGTGTTTTACTGTATTTAATAAAAGGATTTGCTATGAAATTTATTAAATCGTTTTTTGCTGCTGTTTCGCTAAGTATATTCTTTTGTTCAGAAGGATTATGCGTGCAGATAACAAGTTTCACGCCAGAACAAATTAGAGAAATGCCAAAAGGTCTTAGCTTGGTCGTTCTTATCCCTGTTCACAACGCAGAAAATATTGAGCACAGGTCGAGAGGAGGAGATGTTCCAAGCTATACAAAAGAACTCGTTGAATCGGTTAATAAAAACGCAAAGCGCTGTACAGAAACAGGAACGGCAAAGGTTCATACTATCTATAGAATAGATGGTGATCCTGAGGACAAAGAAAGGGCTGAACTGGCTAGTGCTCTGGCGGGTACTAGTCCTGAAAGCTTTACCATAACAATCAATGAACTTAACATGGGTGTAAAAGAGACAAGATTTCGCCTTTTGGGAGATCTTAGAGATTTTGCCAATTTTAGGCGTTTAGATCCCGAAAAAGTATATTTTATGTTCATGGATTCCGATGACACGCTTCATCCGTATGCCTGCGAAATCATGTTATGCGGCGCGGTTGCTCTGAAAGCAAAACTTTTGACCGGAGAGTTTTGTATTCAACAATTTGATGATATCTTTTATAGAAATCTTGTGGATTACGCTACTCCGCGCTATTTAAGCGATTTTAGCGCGGCGGTTATCGTGAGTGCCGGCTCTCAAATATCCAGAGGATTGAGTTCATTTGAAGGAAGGCTCTTTGGCCCTGATGGCCGTCCGCCGCAGAGTTACATAGAAGAAGGGACTGTATACTAAGAGGCTATCCGCCTTTGTTGTTTAATTACAGTATAGACGGCCTTACTAATTGTGCCCACCTATAATATGGCTGACGCTTTGCTCGCATACAAAGAACGTTTTTATGACGATAGTACATTGTCCCCATTCGGAGATATTCTTTATGGCAATTATGGTGGCAAAACAGCCGTTTTGTTTCCTAATGAAGGTGGCGGAGCGCTTTATTTTTATAGAAGAAACCCATATTCAATATCGAGCAGTCCAGTTAAATTATGGCAGAGATGTGCTGTTGAGGGCATTGGTAAGGATATATTATTAAGACGGTATTATGAGGATATCATTCTCAGATTTTTAAGTGGAAAATTTGGTGCGGTGGATTTTATGTTTATATTGGCGTCACCTGAGATGGATGAGTTTGAAGGGCTTATGAAAAGAACCGCTCTAGAAATAATTGAAACTGGAGGCGATCCGGGGTATCGATGTAGAGCGACAGCAGCGCGTGTATTAGGCCTGATTCAGTCAGGTGAGTTTACTTTAGAGCGCGTGCCTGCAGAAATATTATGTGCTGAAAGTCCAGGTGAATTTTGGCAAAATTTAATTGGGTGGAAAGGTGAAACATGTGCCATGAATATAGTGCTTGATTCGGTTAGCGAAGATCGTGAATTTTTTGAAAAGCCCAGTGATTTTCGTAGTAAATTCGAAGAACTTAAATCAGAAATACAAAAAACTGCGCAAAGGATAATTGATTTTGGGGGAGATCCGGATGGCCAAAATGTGACGCTTGCCCAGACAGTAATAGATACGCTACCGAGGTTCGAAACGGAAAGGAAAAAAATTATTGAAGCTAGGTTGGCAGAGCTGCGAGCCAGCCAGTAGAATGAAGCCTTTGGATTGGACTGCGCAATCCTGGAGGTTATTGAATCTTAAAATCGGCAGGGGTAAACTGAGCTTTTAAATCGATATTTTGCAACGTTACTTCAGTTGTCTCGTTTCTGCCGTTTATTATTATCCACTGACTGAGGCAAAAAGGGTTTTTTGTGAAAACCAAGACAATTGATGTTGGATAAGGTTTAAGGGTAAGACTAATCCAAACCCTGGCAGAATCTTGTTTGATTGATTTTATTATTGAGTCTTTTTTAAGGTTGATTGTTTTACTTAATATCGCGGCGATAGGAGACGAGGTTATGTCATATTTAGACAATTCATTAAGCTGGCTGTTCCGGTGATAGAGGTTTTTTCCGTCGGCAACAATCACATTTTTATGTGGAGATCTGTATTCTACTTTCATCATATAAGGCTTCATTATCATGAATACGCCCGAAGCAATACCCTTTTTGCTGTTGATTTCGATAAAATGGGATTTCATGGAGTTTATCCCATAAAAAAATGACTCTATTTCGGATATATAAAATTTTTGTTCCTCAGGGCTTATTAAATTTGAATGTGCCACAAGACAATAAGCGCTTAAAGCAATTAAAATGACATGCTTTCTTAGCATAATTTTCAATCCATAAGCCCGAGACGTTTTAATGATTTGTATTTTTGCCGACCAATTATAATATGATCGTGTACTTTAAGGCATACTTGTTTGCCGATCTCAATCAAAATCTTTGTTATTTCTATATCGCGCGCGGAAGGCGTTGGATCTCCGCTTGGGTGATTGTGAACGATAATCATCGATGCGGCGGCGTTATCAAATGCTCGTTTCAAGATTTCCCGCGGATAAAGGGCCGTGCTGTTAATAGTTCCTTCTTGCAAGGTCTCGTCAGAAATCAGATAATTCTTGTTGTCAAGAAACAAGATCTTGAGCTGCTCGCGCGGAAGGCAGCCCATAGACATCTGACAATAATTAACGACTTTGTCGAACGAGCTTATCAGGTCGGTCTTTGATATCTCTTCTCTGGACGACCGTATAATGCATTCTTTCACAAGAGAAAAAACATGAATGGAAGCGCTTCCTATGCCATATGCACTTTTCAACAAATTGGGATTCGCGTATAAAACGCTCCTTAAAGTTTTAAATTTTTCAATAAGAAGTTTGGCCGTTGGCTTTGTATCTTTGCGCGGTATAGCCAGGTAAAGCAGCATTTCTAAAAACTCGTAATCGCTGATTCCCGCTCCGCCGGTTTTCGTGAACCGCTCTCTGAGTCGTTCACGATGACCATAAGACAATTTATTCATTTCTACAAAGTATTAAGGTTATATGGAGGCAAATTTAATCCTTTAGGGGATAAGGTAAATATTTCTGTCCCTGATCCGGTTACGCCGATTGTGTGTTCGAATTGCGCAGACAAAGACCCGTCGGCAGTAATTGCTGTCCAGCCGTCATCTAGGATGACGGTATTGTATTTGCCTGCATTTATCATTGGTTCAATTGTGAATGTCATGCCTTCGACCAGAACCGCTCCCTTTTTTGGGCGACCAAAATGAAGAACTGACGGGCTTGCGTGGAACTCTCGGCCTATTCCATGGCCGCAGAAGTCCCTTACTACCGAGTATTTTTTGCTCTCGGCATATTTTTGGATCGCGCTGCCTATATCGCCAATGGTCGCGCTGGGCTTCACAGTATTGATGCCCATCATCATCGACTTATAAGCAGCTTCAACAAGTCGCTGAGCCGCTGAACTCGGCGTTCCGACATAGAACATTTTGCTTGTATCACCATGCCAGCCATCAAGTATTACCGTTACGTCAATGTTCAATATGTCGCCATTTTCAAGTTTTCTTGACGACGGAATTCCATGGCATATGACTTCGTTAATTGATATGCAGGTCGATTTTGGGTACCCATTATACCCAAGCGTAGCGGGTATCGCTCCGTTTGACGTAATAAAATTGTGACACAGCTCGTCCAAATGCTCGGTCGTGACGCCTTCTTGTACGTAGGGAGTAATAAAATCCAGCGTTGATGCGGCCAACCTGCCCGCATTCCGCATACCCACAAAAGAATTAGTCATTTGTTGCTTTAAACGATTAACTGTAAAAAATATTAATCAAGTGTTCGTTTTGGGCTGATGCATTTTTAATTTATATGCAACTTTTTGCCGACGTTAATAATACCATTTATCTAATTGAATTTCTATGCCGTCGATTAGGTCCTTTAGAAGATAGATTTATGTATAAATTTACAAAAACGCTAAGCTGCCGGTTTGTACATAAAATATGGTAGCGGAGAAGGGATTTGAACCCCCGACACGCGGATTATGATGCCTCTAAAACCAAGAATTATCATTAGTTAGGATTGATTAATTTTTTATTGTAAAAGCAGGATTTGGCTGATATTAAGAGAAACAAATGCGATTAAATTGATTAATAAAAATCGACTAAAAGGTTGTACAAGGGTTGTATAAAAGTGGCCATGACATGAAATGGATAAAAGTTAGACCCGGCATTAGATACAGAGAGCATCCGACCAGGAAGCACGGACAATTGCGTAAAGATAGATATTATACGATTTACTATAAACTGGACGGCAAGTTTAAGGTTGAGATTATAGGTTGGGAGTCTGAAGGAATAACTGAACACAAAGCGGTTTTAGCGTTAGCTAATTTGAAAGAGGCTCAGCGTACTGGTGTTGGAGCAAGGACGTTAGCTGAAAAGCGTAAGTTACACAAAGAAGAGGCTGAGAAAGAAGAAACAGTCAGGCTTCAACAAGCAAGGGAGCAAATTGCGTTTGGTTCAGTTTTCGAGAAGTATCTTGAAGTTGTAAGCAAAGATCAAGTCTAACATCACATACAAGAGAGAATGTGGCTTATTCAGCAAATGGCTCAATCCATTAATCGGAGGCCTGCCGATGCAAGATATATCGCCATTTACACTGGAGAGTCTGAAAAAGAAGATGAAAGGCGCAGGTCTGGCTCCTGCCACAGTTAAGCGCGATCTTGCCATAGTTGGTCGGATATTTAACTATGCCAAGAACAATGACCTGTACAACGGAGACAATCCCGTAGCTAAGGTGAAGAAGCCGTCAGAAGACAACAGGCGTACAAGGTTCTTGTCCCAGGAAGAATCTATGACATTGCTGGCAGAGCTTGGTAAGGTAAGCCCAACAGTTCATGACATAGCCTTAATCTCTCTTAGATGTGGACTGAGAGCAGGTGAGATATTCAAGCTTACCTGGAATGATGTGGATTTCCGAAATGGAACCTTCCTCATAAGGACACTAAAAGCGGCAGAAACCGTAATGCGGTAATGACCCAAGACGTTAAGGAGATGCTTCAGAGAAGACGAAGTCTGAATACCTTTGGCTTAGTATTTCTTTCCAGGACTGGGGAGAAGATAACAGAGGTGTCGGATGCATTTGCAAGAGCAGTTGATAGGCTGGGATTCAATGAAGGAGTTACTGATAGGAGGCAGAAGGTGGTGTTTCATACGTTAAGGCATACCTATGCCAGTTGGTTGGTGATGAGCGGAGTGGACCTGTACACAGTTCAGAGATTGATGGGACACTCGACCATATCCATGACGGAGAGGTATTCTCACTTGGCCCCTGACCATCTGAAGAAAGCAGTCAATATGATGGAGAAGAATATCGCTGCAAATGCTCTGTAATTATTGATTAGAGAAAGAAGAGAATGCTTTGTTCTTTATCTATTGTGACGAATAATGATTAAAAATGATAAATTGGTGTATGATATTTTAATGGAACGAGTGAAGCTCAATAATACGCAGAGCAAGGATGAGATATGCATCGTTATCTAGACCCCAAGAGTGACTTAGTCTTTAAAAAGGTATTTGGTACTGAGAAGAACAAGGGGGTTCTGCTTGCCTTCTTGAACGACGTCTTTGAAGGGGTGCATGATAAGATCGTAGACGTTACCTTCCTTAAGCTAGATCAAAATACTGATATCAAGTATCTGCGTCCCAGCATAGTCGATGTGCTATGCCAAGATACCCAAGGCAAGAAATTCATCATTGAGATGCAATGTGCTAAAGAGGCGCATTTTCTCAAGAGGGCGGTTGCATATGCTTCTAGGGCTTATCTTAACCAAAGGACTAATGAGAAAGACTATCAGGATATGCACGAAGTGATATTTCTGGCTATTCTGGACCACTCATTATTCCCGAATAAGAAGGAGTATTTATCGCATCACAAGGTTTCTGATGTGTTAACGCATGAAGTTGATATTAAGGAGCTGTCCTTTACTTTTCTGGAGTTGGGTAAGTTTCATAAGCAGCGTGATGAGCTAGAGAGTAATGTAGAGAGATGGGTTTACTTTTTCAAACATGCCGAGAGAACAACACCCGACGAGCTGGAAGACATAAGCAATAGTTATAAGGTATTGAAGAAAGCATACGATGCGTTATCCACCTCAGCCTTTACTCCTGAGGAGCTATTGGATTATGAACGCTATGGCATGAAGGAAGATGAAATCAACACCAGAGTCTCTGAGAGTGAAGCTAAGGGCCTAGCTAAAGGACTGGCTGAGGGCAAGGCTGAGGGTGAAGCCAAGAAGGCCAGGGAGACGGCGGCGAAGATGCTGTCTGATGGGGTACCGGCAGCTGCTGTAAGCAAGTACACAGGTCTATCCGAAGAAGAGATTGCTAGCTTGAAGCATTAGCTACTTATTTCTGCATAACAACTCATTCTAGAGCTCGTAGAGAGGGGATAATGATGTTTTAGGTTCTTCTTCTTATGGCAGAAGTATCGCTGTATGGTCGTTTGTGTGAGGGTTTTGCTTGGTAACAAGGGAGAAGACCAAGCGATGTTTTACTTGAAAATACGGAGAGATATATTCTCGGTCGTTGACCCAACCTGTCTTCTTGATTTGAGTTGTCCGAAGCGTCGGCTGAACTTTCCATAGATAATCCAATATCTCCTTAGATTCAGGTTGAAAACTAAATGCCCTGCCTGCAAGTATGTTTATAACGTCTCTGCTGTTGCGATTGACAATCAGACCGTAAGGTATGTCCTCGAACAGCCTGTGACCTTTGTTGTTCTCGAGCTCTACCCGCAAATTACAATTGTGGTCGTCGGCAGTCGTACTGAAGGAATGTGCCCTCAGATAATGACTGCTTATGAGCTTGCCGTCTTTCAGCAGCTCTCCGCCGTCGCCGTAAGAATATCCGTCACAGCAGGCATTACCCCACTTGCTAAGCGCTCCTTCGCATACCTCAACGCCAGGCCCCTCCAACTCCTGCCCGACGACAACGTCATTGGCAGGCTCACCGGGAATGTCCCCAGAAGGGATGTGTTGGAAATCCGCCGCAGAGGTGATAGAATCACAACTGGTTTTAGTATAGCCCCCCACCTTCCCAGCGGGGGCGCTTTTTATATTTTCATCAGACATTTTTTTAAATCCTCAAAACTATAAACATTCGCATAATCATTAAAGTCTGACGGGCGAGCGTCAGGATTGCCTGACAATCTCCTAAACCTATCAACCCCAACATCGCTAAACTTTGAACGTAAGTACTTCAGCCCAGTAGCTTCGGCTGCTTTCCGCCCAGCGTCATCCGCATCAGCACAAACAATCATTTCCTTGGCGGGATACTTCGCCCTCAACGCAACAGACGCGGCAGGCATGTTCCCACTGCTGAAACACGCCGCTACCTGCTCCCTAGTAGCCATATGGACAGACGCTGCGGTCGCATAACCTTCGCACAACAACATGCGCTCAGACTCTCGCCCCAGAAGATGAAAGCAGCCTTTCGTTTTACAGCCTGGTTGAAACCTTTTTTTGCAATCAGAAGTACCAGAGCCATAGTAAATGTACTGGACACTTGAGAGCCTGCCGTCTATGTCATATAGGGGGGATGATTAAGTAATTGCCTCTCGCTCTGAGACCGAATGACTCGACCGCCTTGGATTTCAAATATGGATGCCCCTGACCATATATGGGCACACTATCGTTCCATATCCGCAACGCTTCCGCAGCAGCTGCTTCCCAGCGTCTCTCCTGCTCAACTTGCTGCTCTCGCCTGTAAGCTTCCATCTGCCTCTCGCGCTCAGCCAGCTCAGCCTTGCTTGGTCTGTAACTTCCCAACCCAAGCTTCCCTAGCGCCTTCTTGAATGAACAGTCATGCCTACGACGAACAAAATCAATCGCATCCCCATGAGCCCCGCAGCCAAAACAATAGAAAAAACCCTTCTCATCATCCACCTTGCATGACGCAGTCTTCTCAGTATGAAATGGGCACAGAGCAAACAGACGGTTGCCTTGCCGTCTAACCTCAGTCACTGAGGAAAACAACTCCGACAAGCGTATGCCAGCCTTCAATGAATCTAAGTCTAGATTAGCCATTCGACACAGTTCCCTTCTTAAATTCTCCGGGATTCTTTTTATCTTGAGCTTGTTCACGTTCCTCAAGCCAGTTGACAACATTGGCAACCTCGTAAACTACGAGCCCGCCTACTTTGGTCTTGCCTCTAATGCCTCGGCCTAAGCTGTCAAGATTGGCTATTGTCCTGCTGTTGATAATTCCACCAGTCATATCGCAAAGCTTCTTTCTCGTAATAAACGGGGACGGCCACTTCTCTAAAATCTGTTTGAAGTTCATGTTTGTTACCTCGCCAAAAATAATAAGCGCTCACTCGAACGCTTTTCTGAGAGCTAGGTTAAGTGCTTATTTGCGAATGAAAAGTGAGTAAAACCAAAGGGGAAATGAAGAGAATGATTTTTCTCATTTTCCGTTTCATTATCTGTAATAAAAACTAGCGTTGAGGCCGCATTGAGCTGTTGCAGGGAAAATACACCAAGATCATTTTCCTTTTTGAACCTTACTAAAATAGAGCGAAGTTAAGGCAGTTTTTGCCGAAATTTTCCTTTTTACATCGAAATCATTGGATGTTGTCTCAGAACGGTGGAACTGGATAGCTTCGAAGAAGCTACCACAGGCTTATTGGGCGAGAGGTAAGAGAATGTGGTTAGCCAAAGACCTTGAAGGCTTCATCAGAAGCAGACCATGGAC
>JAIRWN010000017.1 GCA_031268985.1 Holosporales bacterium | reverse complement strand
AGTCAACTAATATCAGGCTTAACAACCTGAAGTCAACTAATATCAGTTATAACAGTTAAACCGAGTCAACTTTTCTTCGGTATAAGACACCAAGTAGTCAACTAAAATCAGGAAACTACAATTTGCCCCGTTTTGAGCAGGTTGATTAGCTTGATGCAAAGATAAAACTATTTTTCAAAATTACACATAATCTATTCCGATTTACTGCCATTATTGCCATCTGCCTGAGATTTCAATTCTTTAACAGCTCTATCGAAATCGCTTTCATATTGCAACATTTCCTTACGGCGATATTCTTCAAACTCCTGTGTTGCTTTTTCTATAGCCTGCTTATGCGAAATAGTTCCCGCATTGCTAAGCAATGGACGATTGCCTACGGACAGCACATCATCCAGCTTCTCTATCCATTGTTGCATCGTCATAGGATATTGTTCAATAGCTTGTAGCTCGGCAAAGTCAAGATATTGAGACACCAATAAATTTAAGACTTGCAATTCTTTCTCGGATAGATAGTTCTTCGCTATTTTTACATCATCGCGAGTTATATAATCTCCTTTGAAGTTGGTCATACCAACCATTGGCTTATCTGAATCTACTCTATGATAGATTACTTCGGCAGCCGTATGTTGATGGGCGGCATAATGCATTTTGTTTTGCACCATAGCAAAAAATTGACGGGTAACATCGGCTCTTGGATCATAATCTACAGCTGTGGCATAAATATCAGTTACTTGTTGATATAAATTACGTTCACTCGAACGAATATCTCTGATTCGTTGCAGTAACTCTCGAAAATAGCGGTTGCCATTTCCTTTGAGGCGTTCATCATCAATAGTAAATCCTTTTTGAATATATTCGTGCAGCCGCTGCGTAGCCCATTGCCTAAATCGGGTTGCGACTTGCGATTTCACGCGATAGCCAATAGCGATAATCATGTCTAAATTATAATGCTCAATTTGCCTTTTTACTGATCGATTACCTTCCTGACGAACTAACAAGAAATCCTTGTGAGTTGCTTCTTTCGACAATTCGCCTTCACTTATAATACTGTTAATATGCAGACTTACATTTTGTTGTGTAGTATCAAATAACAGGGCAATCTGCTGTTGCGAAAGCCAGACATCTTTGCCGTCGAAACGGACATTGACATTGGTTATTCCGTTGTCATCCTGATAGAGGATAAATTGGCTGTTTGTTGGTTGGATTTTGTCGTTAGACATTATTTCTTATATTTTTGAGATAACACGCTGTCATTAATGTATTTCATGTATCCACATTTCACGACCTTACCTATTTATAGTATTATGAACCTTTTATTTCTATTCGACTTCTACCATTAGCCATTTTCTCAACATGAATCTGAGTATTAATTCGTTCTGTCATTTCTGCAACATGTGAAATTACACCTATCTTCCGACCCTGTGTTTGTAATCGCTCCAAAGCATCCATAGCGACACGCAAAGTATCAACATCGAGAGACCCAAAACCTTCATCAATAAATAACGATTCAATTTTCATCCGATTGGATGACAAAGATGAAAGCCCTAAAGCTAATGCTAACGATATTAAGAATGATTCTCCTCCGGAAAGTGAGTGTACTGTTCTAACTTCACCAAGCATATCTAAGTCTATCACCTGTAAGGCCAGTGTATCGGGAATGCGCTGAATCTCATATCGCTTGGATAGTTCTTGTAAATGCTTGTTGGCATATGAAAGCAAAACATCAAGTGTATAGCCTTGTGCCAACACCTTAAATTTAGCCCCATCTGCTGAACCAAACATTTCATTCAGTTTTTTCCAGTTCTCAGATAGCAGGCCTTTGTCACTCAATTCTTTTTCGAACTGCTTGATACGCTCCTTACCTTTGCTGTGGTTTTCAAATAAAATATCTATCTCCACTGAGCGAGTTATTTTTTGTTGAACAAGCTCTTCTTTGCCAGAAAGGTTTTTTTTCAGCATCTCTTCCGTTTCGTCTTCCGATGGCTTATTTTCCGCTCTTTGGAGATTTTCAAAATTTTTCTTCCGTTCTGCAAAAGTAGCCTCAGCAGTCGTTTTGTTTTGATGTAACCGGTTTAGTTGCTCCCTTTCAGCTACAAGCCATTGATTGGTTTTGGATAATAATTCGGACAATTGGGCGATAGTTATTTCGCTGTTTTTCGATGCCAACCAACTATCAACAGCTTTTTGGAGCAAATCGCAACGTCCTGAAAGGGTTTTGATCTCTTGCGACAGTTGAACCCTTACGCCTTCTTGCTTCTCATTGGATGCGATGATGGTGTTTTTCTCTTCGTTTAGTTTGGCAAGCGTATCGGTAAGTTCTTTTCGGCGGTCTGCATATCTCTTTTCAATGACATCGGCATTTTGCCCATCCAGTAGCATTTTTCTTTTATCCTGGAGCTGGATTAGTGTGGCAGCCGTGTTTTTATGCTTTAACTCTTTCTCCGCTAAAACAGTCGCATTTCCAGCCAGACGTTTTGTTTCAAGCTCTAAAGTTGTTTGCAGATTGGTAATTCGCTCGTTTGTTTTAGTGCGGTTTTGTTCGCCTTCTCTCCATGTCTCGGATATGGTTTTGAGAGAATCGGCTAAAACACCTTGCTCAAATCCCGCTTCCCATTCCGGCAACATCGACAAATAGTTATTCAACTTATCTGTCGCCTCTTCGTATTGGGTTTTATAACTTCCAATCAGCGAATCTAAGCGGATATTTTCGTTTTTACGTTGTTCGATTTGTGCGGCTAAAACAGTTATATTGTCGGCAATTTCTTTTTTAGCCTTTTCAAGTTTCGCCTCTTCCAAAGTTTCGTTGCTTAGCCCACTGGCCGGATGATGAAGGCTGCCACAAACAGGGCAAGGTTCCCCTTCGGTCAATTTAGCTCTCAATGCAATCACTTCGGCAGGAAGCAGTTTGTTCAGACGCTCCGCTTCTTCGTTCAGCTGTTTCAGAGTCGCCATATCGTTGTCAAGAAGCGTTGTTGAACCGGATAAGGTTTTTGAATTGACAGCGCTTTGCTTGTTAGCGGTAGTAGCATCGGTAATCAAATTAAGGATGAGGTCGACTCTTGGAATAATATTTTTATAATGACCATTTTTACCAAACCACTCATCGATTTGCAAAATGCTCTCCGTTCCCAATCGGATAGCGTTTTGCGTAGTCTCGATTGATTTTTCAATCTCTGTTTTTGTTTCAGATGCTTGTTTGTGTTCTTTTTCGGCCTCCAGTTCGTTTGTTTTTGCACCGGTAATCTGCACATCCAGTTCACGGGCCTGCTTAATAAGTGGCTCTATATTGGCAAACTCCTCGTTACATTTCTGGAGGGAAGATTCGGCAATAGAAACTTTTTCTAGTGATTGCCCTAATAATAAAACATTGGCTGAACGCTGCTTTTCTTGCTCTGCCAGCGTTTGTTTATTGGTAATAAGTTGTTTCTGAGCATTTTTCAGCTCATTAAAATCATCCCGGATCTCTTGTACGGTATCCACCTGAATCATAAAGTCATACCGGGGCTTTGCCTCTTCAATCGCTTTTTTCGCATCTGATAATGTTTGTTCTGACTGGCGCAATTTTGTATTAAAATCCCGTTCATCAGTTATCCATTTAACTTTTGCGGTTAATAAGGCTACGGTTTTCTTTGTCGTCTCTATTTCCAGAACAACACTTTGCTTTTCCTGTGTAAGTATATCCTGTTCTTCTTCCGAAAGCAGTTCAATGCCTTTCATGCGATCCTTCAACAGGTTAAGCTCCTGTTCCGCTTCTTTCGATTTGTCATAAATTGCCATCGATATACGGGAATAAATATCCGTCCCCGTAAGTTTTTCAAGAAGTTCGGCTTTTTCTTTTTGCGTCGCTTTAAGAAATGTAGCAAAATCGCCTTGGGCAAGTAATACAGCACGGGTAAACTGATCGAATGTCAGGCCAATAAGTTCCACAACCTTTGCCAGCATTTTTGTTTTTGTGCCTTGCTCTTCAATATTTGTCGTAAGATTTGTTAGCTTGAATTCGGAACTCTGCAATGAACCGTCTACTCTATCGCGCGATCGCCTTACACTCCAGCGACTACGAAATTTTTCGCCCCCAAGGGAAATGAAGTCAACTTCAGCATAGCCATCACTTGTTCCGCGCCTTAGAATATTGCGGCTGTCTTTCTGATTAATAGTCCTCTCTTTCACATCGGCTATTTGTATGTTTTCCGATGCGTGATTTGCTCGTGGCGTATCGTCAAACAACCCTAAACAAAGAGCGTCGAGTATGGTCGACTTGCCTGATCCTGTATTTCCGGTTATAGTAAAAATACCGGCAGATTTCAATGCTTCTGTTGTGAAATCTATATCGAATTCGCCTTCCAGAGAAGCGAGGTTTTTTCCTCTTATTACCAGTATTTTCATCGCTCAACCTCCTGTATTACTCCTTGCAACAGCGACTTCATTTTGTCAGGCATATCCTCTCCTCCAAAACGGCGACGGAAAATATCAGTAGCCATATCCATCGGATTGATAGTCTGTAACTGCTCATAAGTAATTACTTTAGCGTCAGTTTCTCTTTTGGGAGTAACTGCTGCAATTCGAGCCAGTCGAACGGACTTTGCTTTCAAAGCTTCTTCTATCTGGTGACGTAACGATGGTTCTGGCTCTGTGATTAGTATCTTTATCTCAAGATATGGCGAGATCTCATTGACGTCTCCATCAGGCAGTTTCGAAATCTCGCTCAGCACATCACTCAATGGCTTTGGCTCTGCCGGAATACTCAACAATCTAACTGGAACGTCAAATTCAATACGTTCTATCTTTGTTTCGTCTGCGATTTCTATAAAGCTTACGCCTTGTTTGTTATTTTTCTCCGCGAAGGACATCGGTAATGGCGCGCCAGAGTATCGTACATTTTCACGCCCTGAAACTCGCTGATTACGATGAAGATGTCCTAATGCGGTATAAGCTATGCCTTGGTCAAATGAATCCGGGGATACACATTCTAAACCTCCGATTATTGTGCGTTCAGAACGGTCGTTTTCCGAAATTTCAGAACCGGTCGCTTGTAAATGCCCCATAGCAATAATAGGCTCACCCTTACTTTTTGCAATGCTATATATTGCCTCATACATACTCCGGACTCCTTGTGTGTATGCTTCGGCCTCTGGATAGTCCCC
>JAIRWN010000041.1 GCA_031268985.1 Holosporales bacterium | reverse complement strand
AATTTGTTCCGTTTGAACAGTCAGCGCAGGTATAAAAATACCAGCAGGAAGCCGCGTTGAGGAAAGGGCAGATCAAGGAATGTCTCACTATAAAGCCTATGCAAACGGTTTTGGAGAGGCCAGGAAGAAAGAGTTTGTTTTTTTCTACAGAGCACTTTATGTTGAATTGTGTAAGAGGTTTAGGTATGCCGAACAAATTAAGGCAGTTTATTTCAAAATGGTGCCTGACGCTTGTCAAGTTAGGATCTGATGGGCCTATAACAACAATTCTGCTTGTTTTGTCGGTGATTCTGACGGCATTGTTGCTTATGGCTAACATTTATTTCTGGTGGGATAATATGTATCCGTATGTTCATTCTTCTCTATATGTCCGTGCGTTGCTCCAATTACTTAATTTGCTCGGAATTTTTTGCGTGGTGCCATCATTCGTGCTTTATATAGGCTCGGTAAAGCTATTCGCATTGGGAATATGGAGGCTCGTAAAGCTGATATTAATACTTGTAAAAAAGAAGGATGGCGCAAGTTTAAGAAAATAGAGGGATTAAAGGAAATGTTCGTGCAGTTGTCTTGTTTTTTCTTTCGTCCTCTTGTTCTTTCTTATTCTTAGCTTGGATCCGTAAAAGCGAGCACGGTCCATATCTTGTGGGAATAAAAGAATCTAGATATGTTGAAAGAAAATCAGAGCACATAGAAAATAATCCATCTCCACAGTTGATTGGATGGAAGTAAAGGAGCTTAAAAAGAAAATAGCAGAACTAGAAAAGCGAATTTCATTAGCAACAAAGAAAGATAAATGGGAAATAGCTGCACGTATTATTTTTTTATTTAAACGACTGACGTTGAGTCGTTTAAGGCGCAGAGCAATCTAGTTCTTTAGCCAACATCCAACTCAATCCGCCTATAGCCTCTATATCTGGCTTGTACCGGTCTATTACTTCAGACACTACATATAAAAGGCGATATCCCACATCTCCTGCCTAACTATCCTATTTAGGGTAGTCTTATCCATCACACATCCAATGAAAAACAACCTCGACTGTGGGCGTATAACCGTCATGATACGCACTTAACTTTATTCTGATTTTGTAAGTTTACTTTTTCATAAGGTGTGGGACAGGAGTGGGAGAAATCGCCCGGATCACAAAATAGCACCTTAAGCCGCACCAACCTCAATGCCAACCCCCATCTTGGTGGAGTCAAGGGGGATCGAACCCCTGACCTCTACACTGCCAGTGTAGCGCTCTCCCAGCTGAGCTATGACCCCTCTGTACGCTACTGAAAATCTCTAGCGCGAGTAGAACTCGATTACTAGGTTTGGCTCCATCATCACCGGATATGGAACGTCCACCAATTTAGGAGCATGTATAAACTTCCCTTTCATTGAATTATGGTCCATTTCCACATACTCTGGCACCGAACTTTCATTAGATTTCACCGCTTCCAATACTACGGTGTTGTTGCGCATTTTTTCAACCAGCTCTATCGTGTCGCTATCTTTAACACGATAAGACGGAACGTTAACTCTTTTACCGTTAACCTTCACGTGTCCATGATTTACAATTTGACGAGCGGAAAACACAGTAGGAGCAAGTTTCATCCTATAAATAACCGCAT
The DNA here is from genome assembly GCA_031268985.1 of Holosporales bacterium. Classification (GTDB taxonomy): domain Bacteria; phylum Pseudomonadota; class Alphaproteobacteria; order UBA3830; family JAIRWN01; genus JAIRWN01. The sequence goes on along the minus strand of JAIRWN010000041.1, from coordinate 42,822 downwards.
CCAAACGTCGTTCCAACAGTTCAATAAGGTTTTCGCTGGTATCTCCACGCCTACGGACAGCTTCTTGATAAATAGATCTAAACTGACGCTCGCCTATGTTACCGTAATAACCCCTTAGCTTCTGCTTTGCCTTAAGTTGAACTGCATAGTCTGTCGGCTTCTTGCGATTCATACCGTGCTGACCGGGGCCATACTCTCTATCGTTGATTGGACTTTTTGCTCTACCCCACAGGTTTACTCCTAAGCGACGATCTATCTTATGCTTAGCTTGGATCCGTTTAGTCATTTTCTTTCTTCAAAAACCAAAAACATTAGTAGTTTAGCTTCCTATTGCCTTTCGAAAAGGCTTACGAATTTGCGGATAGCCTAACCCGTCCTTTAGCGCGACGATCATTAAGAATTCTACGTCCACCGGCAGTTTGCATTCTGGCACGAAAACCGTGACGACGCTTGCGAATAAGCTTGCTCGGTTGATAGGTTCTTTTTGTCATGCGCGTTCTCTAAAAACTACCCTAGAAGTTTTACACAGTACTTTGACTTTGTCCAACGATAAATAACAATACTTAGTTTGAAGCGCCCCACTTTACCAAAACACGCTTTTTGAACAAACACCAGAAACCATAAATAAAAAACGCCCCAAAAGAAGGGGCGCGCTAAACTAGCAAACATACAACTTAAAAGCCGTATACACCCATTACACGAAAGCCCCAGCTGCTGCATTCCAAATCCACACTTTTCGCTCCGTATTTATTCTTGTTGTCTCGCTTAGCCGAAGCGTTAAACGCGTACGACACATCCGCGCGTACAGCCCAACCATCCATATCCACAGGCTTATATTCAGCGCTCGCGCCTATACAGAAAGTTGTTTTTCTGCCGGAAACGTCGATTTTTTCACCATCATTTTTGTATTCAATACCAACATTCTTAAAACCAAGCAATGCACAAATCAAAACAGGAGCTTTTCCTGCAAAAACGTACCCAACTTTACCAAGACCATGAAACGCAAACGCTTGGACTCTGCCTCCCTCTCTAGCAAACGAAATCCCAAGAGATGGAAGGGCCTCTCCGCCAACATATAAGTTATTTTCTGGAAAAACATAACCATAACCAATCACACCATTCACGCCGAAAGCCACAGGCTTCTTTTCATTCTTATCGGCCTTGACGCTAAAGGAATCAAATCCGCCGCCGCCACCCGCATACAGCCCCGAAAATCCACCTTCTGAAGCACCGGCGTCTTGCTCAGCAGCCTCGACCGGCGCAGACTGATTACTCACATCAGCTTTTTCGCCAGCAAAAGCCATTCCAGCAAACAAAGCGCTTGACAAAGCCAAATACTTAAAATTCATTTCTAACCTCATTTTAAACGTCCCAAACAACACATCTCCGGCCCCAGAAACCGAAAACTTATCGTTAACCTTCGTAAAGAAGATAATGATTACGATAGCTCTACACAATGCCGATTTGATTAATTGTTGAACTTATAAGCAACTGAATGTTGTAATTATGCAACTTATTTGGGCGTTCCAGGGATTCCGAATAATGCTCTTTGACGTTTAATTCCAAGCTTTGTAAGCGTTAAGCGAAGATGTCGCTCAAGTTTTGTCAAATCATTTTGCGTTTTTGCTTCTGCGCGGATCACAAATGCATCTTGGGTGTTGGATGCGCGCAAAAGCCACCACCCATGTTTATTGCTCACTCTCAGACCATCTATAACCTTCACTTTAAGTTCAGGATCTGATATGAGTTCTTGCGAAAGTTTTTTTAGAAGCTCCGATTTATCGTTTTCTGGACATGGCACGCGTATTTCAGGAGAGCTGAAAGTTTTTGGAAGTTCGTCAAATATAGCGCTCAAAGCTTTATCCTGTCGAGACAAGAAAGAAATAAATCTCGCGGCTGAATACAACCCGTCGTCGAATCCGTACCATTCATCCGCAAAAAACATGTGCCCGCTTAACTCGCCGGCAAGAACGGCTCCCGTTTCGGATATTTTCGCCTTTATCAGGGAATGTCCGGTTGCAGACATAAGCGGAATTCCTCCAAGTCGCTTAATTTCATCAAAAAATATATCGCTGGTTTTCACGTCGGCTATTATTTTGGCGCCGGGTTTTTTACTCAAGACGTCTCTTGCCAGAAGGCAAAGAAGTTGGTCCCCGGAAATTATATGTCCTTTGTCGTCAAGAACCACAAGTCGATCGGCATCTCCATCAAAAGCGACGCCGAGATTACAGGCATTTTTGATAACTTCTCTTTGAAGACAGCATAAACTTCCGAGCGTCGTAGGGTCGGGCGAGCGCGCGGGGAAATTTCCGTCAACGTGCGCGTTTATGAGCAAATGTTGCCCTGGAATTTTTGCGGATAATTTTCCTATTACTACGCTTGCAGCGCCATTTCCACAGTCCCAGGCGATCTTCATCGTTTTGTCAAAGCGAAGACTGTCGAAAATTGTATTCACGTATTTGTCTAAAATATTGACTTCATTAATTTGACCAATATGATATGACGCGAAATAGGATTGACTATCTATAAGGCCGGCCAGATTTTTAATATCTTTGCCATAAAATGACCTTGTTCCCAAAAGCATCTTAAAGCCGTTATGTTCTTTCGGATTGTGAGATCCAGTAACCATAATCCCGCCGTCAAGTTGAAAACTGTGAACGGCAAAATAAAGCGCAGGAGTCGGCGCAAGCCCGGCAAAATATACGTCAACGCCACAAGATATAATTCCTTCGATCAGAGCGTCGGCCAATTCCGGCGAGGACAATCTTCCGTCCCTAGCAACCGCTATACAGCGCCCACCGACGTTTTTTACAACTGATGCAAATGCTTTACCGACGGAAAAAGCATCCTCACAAGACAGATTCTTTCCAAACTCTCCGCGTATATCATACAGACGAATTATCGACTCATCAAGACCGTGCGCCATGGAATCTGTGCCTCGGCTTAAAAGATAGCCTCTGCCTAGTTATAAAACAAGCCTTTCCTTAGGCGTCTTTCGATCACAACCATACCATTTTTTAACAAAAGACCAAAAATTAACCGGATATTATCCAATTTTTACCAAATATTAATCATTATTGGTCAATAATTAGTTAAAATATTGCTTAGGTCAATGAGGTATATTTATGAAAAAAATATCAATACTCGCGCCGTTTCTATTTTGTCACTCCATTTTTGCCCACGGTACTCTATCTGCCGAGCAAGAGGATCGTTCGGCAGGCGATCAATCGTTAATTGCTCCTCGGATGATTAGACATCAAGGGTCTGATTTTGGCGCTATTCGTCCGTCATTGACTATAGCGATGCAAACTATGGAACGACATTACGCACTTTCCAGACCTCGTTCTAATAGCCAAATAGCACGAAATGCGCAAGCCGGATCGGGGGTAGTAAGTAGAGTGAGGCAAATTCCGGACAACCGCAGCGATTATGAGCCGGCTCAAGACGGTTCGTCCTTGGCTCCCGACTCAATATCAGCTGCAGATGCCTGGTCTGTGCGCGCAGAGCCGGCACGGCAAGTCAGAATCGCAGCTTTTGACGGAGGCGGAGGAAGAGGCGTAATCCCAGCTTATGAAGTTACCAGATTAGAAGAAGAAACAAGGCTTCGGTTTGCAGATATGTTTCATATGGTTGCAGGAACATCTACAGGAGGCATAATAGCGCTGGCCTTGACAATAAAAAGCCACGAAGATCCTACGAGACCATTGCACCCCGCATCAGAGGTTCTTTCTATGTATACGCATGAGACCAAAGAGTTTTTTGTCTCAAAAGGATTTAGTTTTGGCGGCGCTGTAAAAACAAAATACAAAAGCAAATACTTATATGCAAAGCTTAAATCCATATTTGGAGATACCTTATTTTCCAATTCGCTGATACATATGCTAATCCCTTGCTATGATACTGAAAGAGTGTTTCCCAAGATATTCAAGAGTTTCAGAGCGGCAGAAAACCCTTTGAATGACTTTTTTTGCCGCGACATTGCCCGTGGAACTTCTGCTGCGCCTTCATACTTTAAACCGGCAAGAATTGTAAGCCGAGAAAATACAGCGGGAGAAGCTCGAACCCATACCCTCATAGATGGGGGAGTTTTTGCTAACGATCCTGCTATGGTCGCTTTTGCTGAAGCAAAGAGGATATACCCTCGCGCAGAAGAGTTCGTCGTGGTTTCTTTTGGCACCGGTCGTTCTTACACCCCGCTTCTGTACGACGCGTCGCAATCTATGCGGGGATATAATTGGGCAACCGCATTTCCGGACATAGCCATAGACGCGTCTGCCGCGACTGTAGACTATCAAATGGCTGCTTTGGCAAGCGCCGATTCATCTATAAAATACTACAGGTTTCAGCCGACTTTGCCTTCGGATATTTCAAGAATGGACGACACGTCTGATGAAACTATACGCAGGTGGATATATCACGCGGAAGAAGAAACTCGCTCTCCGAAGTTTCACGAAGTGGCCAGAATCTTGTCTGAACCTAAAACGCCGCCAGAACATCTTCTGGCTCAAGCGAATTAGAGATTGATTTTAATTTAATAACCTGGGGAAGAAGATTATAAAAAAATCTCTCTTCCCCGCATTTTAGCGAAATTTAAATTGGCTTCTGACTTATCGGCTCATTATGTACTTTATCCGCAGCCAGCTTAAAATAATTTTCAAGTTTTAGTTTTAGTTTGTTCCATTCTGCTTCTGCTGAACTAACTGGAGAAAACCTGCGAAAACCAGCAAGAACTTCCTTAAAACTTTTGGGAGTTACTCCATAATCGAAGGCGAAAGATAAAAGCATCTGGCGCAAAGCCGGACGTATAAGACTATCGGGATCTGTCGACCAATTTGAAGCAAAATTCCATCCTACCATCGGCCTATATCGCAAATCTGATACGGTTTGCGCTCGGTCTCTCGACTTAAGGCCTAAAACTAAGTTTGCCATCGTGGGGTTGCCATTTGTCATGGATAAAAGATTAAGTGTGGCGCAAACATCACAATGGGCGGCGAAAAACTCGGTTCTTTCATCAGAACGCTGGCACCTGCCTACCACCCTAAACTCGATCGGCTTTAAAGTAGCTTTTAGCATATTTTTAACTTTTCTTGCCTCATTTAAAAACTGGTTTTTTCGCAGTTGCTCCCGATCTTCGACTTGTCCGATTTGTTCATAAACAGTCGTATATTGTGCAGACCTACGTCTGTCAAGCCCTGCATTTGGCACTTTTTCAAAGGCAATTTTAAGGGCAATTCCTTCGTCTGTAGATAAATGTAAAATTTCACTCTCATTCCGTCCCTGTACGACTATGTCGATCGAGGTAAATCTATCTGCTATACTAAAAAAGTTATGGAGGTACGCGGGCTGTTCCGCATAGACCGAGACCGGCACAAACGGTATCGTCGGCATGTGTGGCGGCTGTTGAGCCTCGATAACAACAGCTCTTCTGACCGAACCGAGCCCTCCTACGATGAGAAGATTGCCAACAAAGCGCGATTTATTTTCATCCTCTCCCATCACGAAAAAGATCTCATCAGCACGAGACAACATACTGTTTACTTGTTCAACAACTATCGGTTTTTCATCGTCTGTCATATTTTTTATAGTAAAAGAGACGGTCGCAACGGCGTCAACTGCAACAAACGCCGCAGACAAACAAACTATTTTTTTCAAAAAACTAAACATATTAATCTTCCTTTATAAATTAAAGGGTCGGAGCACAAACCCCAACCCGTTGGGCGTATCTTCAGCTTAAAAAACGTGTCCGAGATACTCTTGCTATAAGTGATTGAATTTTTCGATCTAGTTTAATTCTTAATTTTTCATCGTCACTACTATAGTCACCCTCTATCACCGCCTGTAGGGTTTCCTTTTCTACGCCTGCCCCAAAGACAAGTCTAAATATCAGCGCTTGAAGCTGCGATGCAAGATCTTCACCTGGAACGCGGTTGTAGCCGCCGGGAAACATTTTAACAATAACTGACATAGAAATGTCTGTCATGATCTCTAAGTTAGACTTGAGCACTGTCGGATTCTCACCGTGCTTAATTTTATCGACGCCAAACAAGAAATCCGCTGGCATTAAAGAATGAACATCTTTTTCATGCAGCACTTCTCTTAATCGGCATCTATCACATGGGCAAGGTCGGTAACACTGTCCATTACCAGCTGCTACAGCTATGATCGCGGGTTCTAAACTTCTTTCCAAAAGTTTGAACGCTTTTTTTTCATCTGCATGAGAGGGCAAAGACCCTCGACTATCAGAAACCCCTAACACGATTATCCCTGTCAGCAAACAGAGAGTATTTCTCATTGACTTATTCATTTTATCCTCTTTATAAAATACACAAACCTAATATGACAACAAATTTATAATTTGTCAAGAGTTCGAAAATATTTTTTCGTACAAGGATGCCGCAAGCTCCCAACGAATTGAATTTGCTTACCTTAATGAAAAAAGCTAACGATAGAAATCAGATAAAACAAGCCCTTGAAGCGTACTTCATAAAAACGGTTCTACCTAAACGGTCGCTTTGTTGAAAAACTATTTTCCCGCGAAATAAAAATCCAGCGTATGTTTGATGGCTTCGCTAAGACCTGTTTTTGGCTGCCAATTCAGGTATCTTTTTGCATTGTCTATTGACGGGACGCGATGGCAAGTGTCTTGGTAAGACCCACCATAGTAGTCGTTGCTTGGCACAGATACAATCTTGGTTTTAGACGCCCTGTCTTTTAAGTACGGAACGGAGACGGCCGCTTCAAGCAGCCTCTCAGCCAGTTCGGCAATTGAGTGCTCCTCGTTCGGGTTACCTATGTTAAATATTTTGCCTTTGGCGCAATCATCTTTGTTTTCTATTATTTTCATTAAAGCGCAAATTCCATCGTCTATATAAGTAAAGCAACGCCTTTGTTTGCCCCCATCAACCAACTTAATCTCACCGGCATACAGGATATTGCTTATAAACTGGCTCAGTACGCGCGAGCCTCCTTCTTTTTGTTTTCCAATAGAATCCAGCCTCGGCCCAATCCAGTTGAACGGACGAAATAACGTATAGTCAAGACCATCCCTTATGCCGTAAGCGTAGATAACTCTGTCAAGCAATTGTTTGCAACAAGAATATATCCATCTTTGCTTATTTATCGGCCCCACAGTAAGGTTAGAGCCCTCTTCTTTAAATTCAGAATCTTGACACATACCATAGACTTCAGAGGTGGAAGGGAAGATGATGCGTTTTTTATACTTGACAACCATTTTGATGATTTCCAAGTTGGCGGCAAAGTCCAAGTCAAAAACCCGCAACGGATCGCTTACATAGGTTGCAGGGGTTGCAATCGCAACAAGGGGGAGAACAACGTCACATTTTTTTACGTGATACTCTATCCATTCTTTGCATATTGTTATATCGCCTTCTTGGAAAGTAAGTCTCGGATGGGAGGTATGACCCTTAATCCAATCGGAGTTTAAATCCATACCGAACAAGCGCCAATCCGTATCCTTGAGGATCTTTTCCGTCAATGTGCTGCCAATGAAGCCGTTAATCCCAAGTGTTAGTACTTTCATTTCTCAGTCCCTTTTCTCGATTATTTTTCTTATTACATATCGCGGGTGGTTACACAGCGAAAGATAGGCTCTTCCCACATATTCTCCTATAAGGCCTATCCCTGTTATAAGTACGCTCATCATAAAAAACAAAAGCGCAAATAAGGTAAAAACGCCCTCGACCTCAGGGCCAATGAAAATACGCCTGAACACCAAGTATACAACCAGCGCTCCACTGAGTAACGACGTAAAAACTCCGATTAAGGTAAACATTTGAAGCGGAATTAACGAGAAACCGGTTAACAAATCAAACCCAATTCTGATGAGTTTATACAGGCTGTATTTTGACATTCCTTGCTTGCGCTCACTGTGTTTGACCGGAATATCAATCGGATTTTTGGCGAACTTCTGAGCCATGGCAGTTATGAACGTGAAGGCCTCACGCGTTTTAATGACTTGCTCGGTAATATCGCGACTGTAGGCGCGAAGCATACATCCATGATCGCGCATATGAAGCCCTGTAAGTTTGTCCCGCATCCCGTTTACAAACTTAGATGCATGCGTTCTGAACCAGCCGTCTTGACGGTGCTCGCGGTATCCGCCAACAAGGTCGTGCCCCTCGTCAACTTTAGCCAAAAGCTTTATTATATCTTCAGGCGGATTTTGAAGATCGGCGTCCAAAGTAATGATAATTTGACCGCGAACATGCTCAAACCCAGCAAAAACGGCAATATATTGGCCATAATTATTGTTAAATTCTATTATCCTGACCGTCTCTTTGTGTTTTTGAAATATATCTTCGAGGATCTGGGCGGAACTGTCTTTGCTTCCATCGTTTACGAAAATTATTTCATAACTTTTGCCTACAGACTCCATTGTTCTAAAAAGGCGATCGAACAGCTCAAGAATATTTTCTTCCTCGTTGTATATGGGCGCTACGACAGAGATATGGGGCTGAGCGTTTTTCTTAAACATTATTCTTCAAGGATAGCCCTAAACGCATCAATAACAAAGTCCTGCTGATCATCCGTCATGTCGGGATAAAGCGGCAGGCAGAGAACCTTGGCGCCAGCGTTTTCAGCCTCAGGAAAATCATTAACAGCATACCCAAATTTTTCTCTGTAGTATGTGAAAATATGTAAGGGATAATAGTAGGCTATACTGCCTATATTGCGCTTTTTAAGAGCAATAATGATCTCATCGCGACTGAGTTTGATCTTTTCAAGATTTACGATAACCGGAAATAAATGCCCGGAGCGCGTATATTCATACAAGGCCTTGTCCGGGATAAATATTTTGTTCCAATTCTCAAAAGCGGAGGAATATCTTGCAACAAGGGCGCGTCGACGATTGTTCATTTCGTCAACCTTTTTCAGCTGATGTATACCGATGGCGGATTGTATATCTGACATGTTGAATTTATACCCGGGACATACGACGTCATAATCCAACCGCCCGCTTTGCTTCTTAAACCTATCCCAGATGGAACGGTTAATACCGTGAAATCGCATTCGAGCAAATAAATCTTGCTCTTGTTCATTACGTAAAACTACACATCCTCCTTCTCCGGTAGTTATATTTTTAATCGGATGAAAACTGAACACTTGAACGTCGCCAAAACTTCCGATCCTTTTGTTTTTATAGCTGGCGCCAAAAGCATGAGCGCAGTCCTCAATAACCCGAAGGTTATATGTTTGTGCGATTTTGTATACGTCGTCAATATCTGCGGGAACGCCGGCATAATGGACCGGGATTATGGCTTTGGTTTTGTGAGTAATTTTTTCTTCAATCGCTTTTGGAGATATATTTAAAGTGTTCGGATCGATATCGGCAAATACAGGAACGCACCCGGCATGAACGATCGCATTGGCGGTTGCAACAAATGTAAACGGCGTTGTTATGATTTCGCTTTCAGGTTCTATGCCGACAGCAACAATCGCAAGATGAATTCCTGCCGTCCCGGAGGTTGTAGTCATAACGCAAGACGCCCCCAGATAATCGGCCAGATCTTGTTCAAAACGCTCTGTGATCGCCCCGGTAGTCAACCATCCAGACCTTAATACTTTACATACTTCGCTAATAGTTTCTTCATCTATTGACGGAATCGAAAGAGGAATAAACTCTCTGCCGGACATATTCTTTTCCTTAACTTTTAGCAACCAAACAAACCCCGATAACGATTACAAATATTCCAACAATCCTTGCAGGCGAAAGATTTTCTTGCAATAAATAACGCCCTGCAACGGCGACTAGAACATATGATATGCTTCCCATCGGGTACAAATAACTAACTTCAAGCTTTGAAAGTAAATACAGCCAAATTCCAAAACTTAAAGCATAACAAGCTATCCCCGCCAGAATATACCAGTTGGTTGCCGTTTTAAACAAAACCTCAAACCAGCTTTGTTCAGCAAGACCAAAACACAGCGAATTAATCCCATTTTTGAGAACAATTTGCGTTCCTGCATTTAGCGTAAGTTGAAAAATAAGCAAACAAATAAAAAATGCTTTTTCCATGCTAGCGGTTTGTTAAGACTATATTCTTTTTATCACAAGCAAGCACGCGATGTCTTCGATTTTCCCAAAATCGCTCGTAATTTTGTTTTTTCATTATAGCAAAAATCCTTTTTTCTCCTTCCCATAACTCCCAGAATTGTTGAAGAATTAGGAATCTGTCATATACCTTTTCCGCGTGAGCACCGAACTCAAGCTCATCGAAATTATCAACGAGACCAACGAACTTGCCGGTGTATAACGGCAGCTCCTGATAATAGCTGTAAAAACAGAAAATCAAATCGCCTTTTTTCAAGTTTTCTTGAATAATTCTTATTAAGGGAACAACGCTTGGTTTGTTGTTCTCTTGAACCGACGGAATTGCATAGCTTAAAAAAGCGTAGGCGCAAGAAATTAAAACTAACTTGCTTTTTATGAAAGACAAAGGATTTTTGGTAAAGTATGGAACAGCGGCTGCTAGCACTACAGCGCAGCCAAAAACCAACATATACACAAGCTCTGGCGGTTGATAATCCTGAAATCCTTCTCGTGCAAGATAAAAAAGCGCACTAAGCCCTAAAGTAAGATCAATAAGAATATACCCCCAGGATATATGCAGAGTTTTGCTGTCGACAAGCTGATCCAGTTTTATCGCAATAATCATGCTTGCAGCCGGAACTGACGGAAGCACATATGGTATCAGTTTTGATCCTGAGCATGAAAAAAACGCAATTGGCACAATAAACCAAACTAACAGAAACAGCATATTTCTATCGATCGTTTTCAGTTTTGAAAGCGAATTTGCAATCCCTGAGGCCAAAATCCCTGTCCAAGGTAATAATCCTATGGCCATGATTGGAAAGAAAAACCACCATTCTCTATATCGGTTATGCGCTGTGGTTGTATAGCGTATAAAGTGCTCGTAAACAAAATACTGATAGTTGAAACCCGGATTTTTTATCGCTACGGTTATATGCCAAGGAAGCGCTATTGCTAAAAATATCAATATTCCCGGATGTGCTATTAATTTTAAGTGTCGCCATTGGCGAGTAATAGATATAAAAAAAATCAAAATAATGCCGACCAGCACGATTGAAACAAGCCCTTTTGTTAAGAAAGCAAGTCCTACGAATGCGTATCCGCCGCATACCAATGCATTAAACAAATTTTTGCTGCAAACTGCACGATTGAAAGCGGCCATAAAACACAGCAATGACGCGGTAAAAAAGGCTGAAAAAATCATGTCAAGACATACGAATTTTGCCAAAGCGTAGTAAAGAATACTGCTGGCTAAAGCGATCGCTGAAAACAGTCCGATTCGTCCGGAAAACAACGATTTTCCGGCTAAAAATACACAAAAACACCCAAAAACGCCTATTATTGCGTGCCATAATCTTGCTGACCAATTACTAATACCAAACAGTTTTATGGTGCATGCTTGCATCCAATAGAAAAGCGGCGGTTTCTCAAAATACTTAACGCCATTAAGACGCGGGGTTACAAAATCCCCGGACGCAAGCATTTCGCGAGGAATTTCCGTATAGCGAGCTTCGTCGGGAGAACTCAACGGGCGCAGCGAATTTCCCATTAGAAACATGGACGCGACAACAAAAAAAATCAAAAAGGTTGAGATAATTTTTTTGTGCGCTTTATAGAACCGAGAAACGTTAAGACTTTTATTATCTTTCCTTGCCATAATGGGCTTTCATTGGCGTATATGGCGTACATTATATACAATGTTCTCTATAATTAGTATATTCGTCACCACCCTTTTGTTATCGTATCTGGTCTACCGCGGAAACACGATTCTTTTATTCTCTGCTTTTTGTACGGTCGTGCTGGTTTTATTGGGTGAAGGTAGCGCTGCTGATCTGGTTAAACACATACAGATTCTCCTGTATGCGCTCAGCAAGTATTTTGTGCTCTATTTTCCAATTTTTCTTTTGGGCGCAGTTTTTGGAAACCTATTAAAAAAAAGTGGATATGGCAAAGTCATAGCCTATTGGCTGGTTGAAAAGGTTGGGCGAGATCAAGCCGTTTTGTCTACCGTGTTGCTTTGCGCCACATTAACTTATTCCGGCGTGTCTTTGTTCGTAATAACATTCGTTGTCTATCCCGTAATCAAACCGCTTTTTCAGTGTGCTAACCTTCCAAAAAGGCTTATTCCGGCAGCCATAGCATTCGGTTCTTTCACTTTTACGATGACTGCATTCCCGGGTTCTTCGTCTGTGGTTAATGTTATGCCTACGGGCTTTTTTCATACGGACGCTTACGCAGCTTCTGTCCTTGGAATAGTATGCGGATCGGCAATGTTTGTAATTGGCATGGCATGGTTTAATTACAGAATAAAACAGGCAGATTTGTTGCAAGAAGGTTATCTCGAAGGCTTTGTGTTTGAGGAACAAGAGCTTATAGACAGAAACGATCCTTTTATTGTTGCGATATTGCCCTTAATTATAATCATAGCTGCTGGTTTACTGCTTCCGGCTTGTTTTGAGATAACCCCGGATTGCGATTACTTGAATAAAAGACAATACTCACTTTCGGATATCAATACGTTTGCAGATAATATTTATATAGCTATAGGTTTGCTGGCCGGAATTGGCACGATAATAATATCCAACTACCGCAACTTGGACGATATAAAAAGGGTTATTAACAAAGGCGCGGAGTTTTCATTGGTTCCTATAGTCAGTACCGCTTCAGTGATGGGATATGGCGCTGTTGTAGCGGCAGTTCCAGCGTTTAGCGCCTTAAAATCTGTCATTGCCAGTTGGTCATTGGACAGTCCGATCCTGTCCGCATCGCTGGCCTCTATTGTTTTTTCTTCGTGTTCGGGGTCGGCAAGTATGGGAATGAGCATGATATTGGCAAACATAGGTGACTTTTTATATAAAGCGGCAGTATCTCTGGGAACAGATCCTGAGATTCTTCACAGAATCACATCAATGTCCGTTGGTATATTTGACTCGCTTCCAAGCAACGGAGCTATCATTTCAATAATGGCGGTAACAAGCCTTACTTTTCGCGAGTCTTACAAAGATATGTTCGTTACGACGGTGCTTGTTCCGTTGGCGGTAGTAATTAGCGCAATTACCTTTTGCTTGGTTATATAATAAAGTTATTCTGCGCAAATTTGTGATTTGCGCGATAGAAACAGCATGTTTGCCGCTGAATGGGCTTCCGTAGTTAAGTTGCCATCCAAAGTTAACATCTTCGCAACGGTTTCAAGTCTTTCTTGTCCGACGATATAACATATTTTTGTTATATTCTGTCCATCTACCAAAGATTTGCTTACCGATAAATGTTTTTGGGCATACACGGCAACCTGTGGTGAATGCGTTATCACGAGAACCTGTTTGTGACTTGACATAGCGTCAAGCATAAAGCCAATTACAGAAGCGGTAACTCCGCTTGTGCCGGAATCGATTTCATCAAAAATAAAAGTCGGAATATCCATAGTCTTGGCCAAAGCAACCTTAATCGCAAGCATGATACGTGCCGCTTCTCCGCCGGAAGCAATCTTGTTAAGCCTGCTCAGCGGTAAGCCGGGGTTCGTGCTTACGAGGAAGGAGACATCGTCTTGGCCGGTTGAGCCGGGTTTTTGCGTCCTTTCCACCGATACTTGAAACTTGCTTTGCGCAAGCCTAAGCGCTGAAAGATTCGCGTTCACTAAAGAAGACAATCGAGATGCCGCTTCTGTTCTTTTGGCCGTAATTTCATTGGCCAGCTTATCATATTGGCTGCGCATTTCATCCAATTCAATTTTTACACAGTCACGTTTATTTTTAAGGGAGTTATTTTCAAAAACCTTTAACTTCATATCCTCGAGCGTTTTTGGAAGCGAATCAACGTTGCAATTATGCTTGCGTGCAAGACCTCTTAAAAGCATCAGGCGCTCCTCGATTTCATCTGCAGATTTGTTGACTTGGCCAGTTTCGTTTCGCAGAGCTCCCAGCTTTGTTAACACATTGTCAATTGAGGCCGCGGCTGTTTCGATTGCTGCAGAAATCTCTTGAAAGCCCGGGTGAAGATTAACGTTCCTTGTTATGATTTTTTGAGCTTCCAAAAGATTTTCTATACAGCAAAATTTTTCAGCAGCAGCAATAAGATTCTGAAGTTTTGAAAAATTTTTTACGGATGCGCGATGCTGGAGCAGGTCTCCCTCTTCGTTTTCAACGATATTTGCATCTTCAAGTTCTTTTATGCAAGACGCGACATAATTTTGCTCTGCGGAGACGCATTCAAGCTCGCTGTCAACAAGCGCCAAAGCATTCTGTTTTTGAGATTTTTTTTGAAAAATATTCGCAAGTTCCTTTCGTTTTAAGCAAACTTCCGAGAATTGGTCCAACGCCATAAGTTGCATCTCAGGCGACAGAATGCTGTCGCGTTGCCCGTGAACCTCCAGAAGATTTGCGAATATGCTTTGAGCAAACTTTGCGCTGACGATCTGGTCATTGATGAACGCCCGACTTTTGCCATCTAAGGACAAAGTTCTGCGTATAATAAGATTATCATCCGCCTGTATGCCGGCATTTTGCAGAGACTCTGCGACAGAGCCTGGCTGATAAGAAAATTCAACGGCAACAGACGAACTGGCGCATCCTTGACGAATGAGCTTAGTTTCAATCTTTGCCCCAAGCGCAAACTCAATCGCACTCAGCAGCAACGATTTACCTGCGCCGGTCTCCCCGGTTATTGCCGTCATGCCCTCAGAAAGATCCAACAAAACCTCATCTATTAGGATGAAGTCTTTTATTGCTATACTTCTGAGCATACCCTAAGTTGTTTTCTTAAGGATATTCCTGGCTTTATAAATCCAATTAGATTCTCTTGTGCTTTTGACCATCTCGTTATAGTAACGATGGGCTTCCTCCATTATTCCGAGGGAAAGATAGCACTCTATCACACGAAAATAAGCTTCGTTGGCTTGAGCGGTTTCAGAAAATGAGTTTATGACCACTTTAAAACGTTCCAGCGCCGCAAGACAGTTATTGGAATTCTGATAATACCTTCCCACATACATCTCGTGCGCAGCAAGGATATTGTCCAACAAATCAATATCTTTAAAGGCTTGTGTCGCATATGCGCTGTGCGGATAGCGCTTGGAAAGTTCTATAAAGCTGTCCCTGGCCTTTACGGCGTCGGAAACGTCCCTGTCTACAGTCGGAACCTGCTGAAGGTAATTTGTCGCCAGCAAATAATGTGCATAGTCTATATATTTATAGTTTGGGTAATAGCTTATCAACGAGCTTAGTATCCGGATCGAATCTTCGTATTTTCTGTCCATATAATGGCAAAAAGCCGACATAAGCTGCGCCTTTGGCGCCCAGTCCGAATATGGATGTTGACGTTCAACCTCCATAAATTCTCGCGCCGCCTCATTGAATTCTCTATTTTTGAACGATTCCAAAGCTCCGCTATAGATGACGTAAACTGACTTTCCCTCGTAGGTTTTTTCTTTGCTACAAGAGGCAAGGAAAGCAACCAAAATCAAAAAACTGAATATACGAAACTTCATTTTTTCATCAAAATCATGCTAATAAACTTCGCTTATAGTACACGATTTTCCCTCTCGAGCCCAGAACTATTAAATCTTATTTTTGTACACGGTATTAGCTTGATCACAGTTAATCCGAACCTTATCATATTATGAAGTAAGAGAAAATCCAGAGATAAGCGATTGTGCAAATGCGGAGATTTAATATGAGAGGAGAATTTTATTCGGATCCTGAGCGCAAAAATTGTTTGTTTCGTGGACAGGTCGATTTCAGCAGGAGAGAAATAGATGTGTTTGATTGTGTACATCGTCATTCAGCGCAAAAATTAAGGGGATATGGAAAGCACGAATCGCTGTATGCCCAACCTGACGGATTTTATGTAGAATGTTATACTTTTTTCAACTGTGAAGATGGAGATCGTGCTGGCAAGTTAAAGTTTTCATCTTGCGCCGTACGCATAGCAGGCAAAAACTCAGGTTTCCATACAGGCATGGATGCGACCAAGGATGAAGAGGCGACATTTGTTTTAAAAGACGATAAATACTCACAGGTTTCTTTGCAAATAGCAGATCTGGATCGTTGGTTGTGGTCTTCGCGCAACACGTCCGAACGTAATAGCCTATGGGATAGCGAGATAGACAAGTCTGTAGAACTAGAAGATTTTTCTATAAAAATCTCTACTTTTAAAGACCGAGCAGATTTTCGGGAGTCTTCTATTAGTTATTTGCAACGGACAATACGCCGTTATCATCGCATCGATATCAGCTGCAAAAAAGAACAGCAAATAGAATATTTTTACGATATTAGCCGTAAACTCGTTGATTTATTTTCTATCCTGCTGCATAACCGATTAAATGCCGGTTATATGTGTTCCGGGGAAAATAGCAAAGACGGTTTCAGAAAAGAATTTTATCCAAACTTTCTCTCGGAACGTAGCTTCAGCCAGAAAGGTAATAGCTTATTCATTTTCCATAACAGACACAGACGAGGCGGTTTATTACCAAGAAATCAGGGAAGGTTTTTGCGAATTAGTAAAACAATTCTTCAAAAGATATAGTGATTTTTAGTTAATTATTCAAAATTTGCTAAATTCAATCGGTTCAAAAAAAGGATTTACTTACTCGTTTTTTAAATTGGGCTTCAACGTTTGAAGCGTATGGAAATATAAAAAATGGAGGCAGCAAAACTAGGAATGACGTGCGCAAAGCCATTGATTCGGTTCCAGATTGTTTGTTTGAATTATTCTTTGATTGTGGAGCATGTATTGAAACATTTATCGACCCTGACGGATTTATCGATCATTGTTATATTAAAGCTGGTAAAAAACTTAACCCAAAAGACGTTAAGCCTTTTCTTGCAAATACCATAGCTAAAATCCGCAACCATATTGTTCATAAGTATAAAAACGGCAAGCTAAAAAAAATGTCAGAAAGTAAGATACCAAAACATTTTGTTGATGATGGCAACAGATTTAACACGGAAATGCTTGAATTACTGTGTGCTCGGCTAGAAAAAATACTTAGAATATTGTTTTATACAGAGCTAGGATTATCAGAGGATTTTCTGAGCAAAATATATAATGGCCTTAATACAAAAAATTGTGTTACTTGATGAGGTATCGTTTTTAAAACTATTGAATCCTAAGGACGCCAAATAATTCATTTCTTTTTAAGAAGCAGCAGCTCTTTTGTTCGCTGGCAGCGGTTTGTATCAGTCGCGAAGCATGTAAACGAGGGAAATAAATTAAAATGGAATGTGGGTTTAAATACAAAATAGAAATTTCGTCAGTCTCTAAGTTTCTTTGACTAAAAATATCAAGAGAAGCTGGGCGGGAGGTTATTTTAATGCTAATATTCGGTATGCGCGCTCTTAGCTCAGCTGGATAGAGCACCGGCCTTCTAAGCCGGTTGTCGTGGGTTCGAATCCTACAGGGCGCGCCATTTTTGGTTATAAGGAATTGTTTTATGAAGATTGACGGAAACGCTGTAAGGATAGGCATGTTGCTGGAGCATAAAAGTAGATTGTGGTCGGTTGTTAAAGCTCAGCATGTAAAACCCGGTAAAGGCGGGGCCTATATGCAAGTCGAGCTTAAGGACATAAAATCCGGGAGCAAGCTGAATGAGCGATTTCGTGCCGGTGAATCAGTGGAACGAATTCATCTGGATGAAAATGAGTTTCAGTTTCTCTACAAAGATGGGGTAAACTTTATTTTCATGAATAACGGCAACTTTGAACAGATTTCTTTAAGCGAAGATCAAGTTGGGCCAAGCGCGGCGTACTTGAAAGAAAACATGAACGTGCTAATATCATTTTATGAAGGCGAGGTTATTAGCGTCGCCCTTCCCGATACCGTCGTTATGGAGGTGGTTGAAACAGAACCAGTTGTCAAAGGCCAGACCGCAGCTTCTTCTTATAAACCGGCAGTTCTGGACAACGGCGTCAGAATTATGGTTCCTCCGCACATAGAAATCGGGACAAAAGTCGTTGTAAATACAAACGACGATTCTTATGTAGAAAGAGCAAAGTAGGCGTCTTGGTATGATGAGAAGCACAAATCTTTTGCCGTTTTCCCCGCATATGACCGTAATGACCAGGGCTATTTTTAAGGCCTCAAAGCGTCTGATTCGCGACTTTAACGAGGTCGAACACCTTCAGGTATCACGAAAAGGCCCTCATGATTTTGTCACTAATGCCGATATGACGTCAGAGCAAACACTTATTACCGAGCTTAAGGCCGGGCGTCCGGATTATGGGTTTCTGACTGAAGAATCAGGCGTTATAAATGGGGATAATCCATCGTATAGATGGATTATCGACCCCATTGACGGAACGATGAATTTTTTACACGGATTCCCATTTTGGTGCATATCTCTGGCCTTGGAAAAGGATCGGGAAATCGTCTGTGGGGCGGTTTTTGACCCCATAAAGAATGAGTTGTTCTGGGCTGAGAAAGGTATCGGCGCTTTCTTAAACGACCGCAGAATACGCGTAGGCTTTCGCAAAACGCTGGAAGACTCTCTTTGTTCTGTCGACTATCTTGTGGCGGTTGAAAAGTGCGGTAAAGGACAGCGTGAGTTTGACGTCATAAAAAGCAAAACCGCCGCCATCCGCAGAACCGGATCAGCCGCTCTGAACCTCGCTTACGTGGCTTGTGGAAGGTTTGATATATGCGTTGGGGTAAGTCGTTTAAACTATTGGGACGTTGCGGCCGGTTTGCTTTTGGTCAAAGAATCGGGAGGAAGCGTAACTGATTTGTATAACAATAAAATTTCAACTTCTCCTGATACTCTTGTTGCGGCAAACATAGACTTACGCGAAAAGGTTACTTCTCTTTTTCCCTAGTTTTCCTACAGTTGGCGATTTAGCTTTCATCATTATTAAAAAGCGTCGACAAAATTGCGATTATGATCGAGAAATAGCCCTTAAGATAATGAATTTAGATCGCGAGACTGTACGCGTTTTTTCTTCATGTAAATAACCTGAGC
Organism: Holosporales bacterium; assembly: GCA_031268985.1. Taxonomy (GTDB): domain Bacteria; phylum Pseudomonadota; class Alphaproteobacteria; order UBA3830; family JAIRWN01; genus JAIRWN01. The sequence continues at coordinate 23,824 of JAIRWN010000041.1, read as the reverse complement.
ACTTTGGGTTGTCTGCTTCAGATTCCGTTTCCAGAACTAATAAAGCGCTATCGCGTAGCCAACCATTGTTCAAGATGCGCTTTAGACATGAATTAGCCAAATTTTGGTTATACGGCGGGTCTATAAACACAAGGTCAACTGACCCGCGGATAATTTTCCCTTGAGGCAATCGAAACAGGTCCGAATTTATTACGTTGACTTTTTCCTCAAGAAAAGTGGCATTTTTCCTTATTGTGTTGCAGTTATTTTTGGATTTCTCGATAAATATGACCTCGCTTGCTCCACGCGAAGCCGCCTCTATACCTAGAGCGCCTGTCCCAGCAAAGCAGTCAATTACGCACATACCAGAAAACGTATTGCTTCCCAGCCCAATGATACTGGCAAGCATATCAAACACAACCTGACGTCCACGGCTAAGCGTTGGTCTGGCATTCTCAATGCAGGTTGTATACAAATGTTTGCCTTTATATTTCCCCGCGATTACTCGAAGCATTTTGCAAATTTCCTTAATTTTTGTGCCGAAATTTTACATAGTTGATGTGGCGCCAGCCCGTCCAACTTGAACGGGCCATAGGATATCCGAATAACTCTTGCTACCTTGAGCTCCAGATGCGCCATAATTTTTCTTACTTCGCGGTTTTTCCCTTCATTAATGCTGACAAGAAGCCAAGCGTTCATGCCGGACGATTTTTCAATATTTATGAGTATTTGCCCATATCTCACATTTTCGATTGTTGCGCCAAGTTTAAGCATTTCAAGGCGATTTGTATTGATGTGGCCAAAAACTTTTACCCTATACGTTCTGATAAAGCCGTTGCTTGGGAGCTCCATATGACGTGCGAACGTGGAACAATTAGTGATAAGAAGTAATCCTTCGGTATTAATGTCAAGCCGACCGACGGATATAACACGCCCAATATTTCCGGGCAGATCGGAAAAAATTGTAGGTCTTTCTTGAGGATCTTTATGGGTGGTAACAAGCCCTCTTGGTTTATAATAACGCCAAACAGACGGTGCGATTTCTCGCGCTGTAAGTCTTATACCGTCAACATAAACCTCTTGGCCTTCGCTAACGGTTACAGATGGAATTTTGGTAACTTTTTCGTCAATACAGACTTGTCCGTTTACGATAAGGCTGTCTGCTTTTCGTCTTGAAGCGGGAAGGTGAGTTGCTACATATTTGCGTAAGTTGATTGCGTCCATGCAACCAGTGTCCTAGAATTCTCAAGAACCTAAAGATTATATCGAACTTGATTGAAAGCGGTATCTAAATTATGTGGGCGAAGCTCAAATTCCTTACGGCATTTATAATACTTCTGTCATATATGGCTGCTGCCGGCCATTCAGACACAAATGAGAAACAAAAAAATATTGTCGCAAAGAAAGTTATCAAAGTTCGAGGAGTTTTTATTCCATCGATTGGCGCAAAAAGTCCCTCACTTATCATTATTGTATATACAGACTGTCTTTGTCCGGCGTGTTATGAAACATTGCGTTATTTAAACAATGTATCAAAGAGATATAAAAGCATAAGGATAGTGTACAAAGAGCTTCCAATTCACGGAAAACTGTCGATAGATTGCTCCGCTATGGCGCTGGCCGCACATGCCCAGAGAAAGTACTGGGCGTTTAAGTCAAGCGCCGAACAATATTTCAAAAACCTTTCGGGCCAAGCAATTCCAAACTGTTGGACTCCGGCGATTCGAGCGGGTCTTAATATCAACATGGTAAAAAAAATCATCAACAATAAATATGTTATGCAAGAGTTAAAAGAAAACTTTGATGAAATAAAGACGTTCGTTAGCGACCCGGACACGCCAATGATAATAGTAGGCAAAACCGTAATAAAAGGAGATTTGTCCAAAGATAAGCTGGAAAGTATAATAAAGAAAGAGTTATATGAAAAAACTTGTTCTTATTGACGGCTCTGGATTTATATACAGAGCTTTTTATGCTCTTCCGGCCCTAACCAGTAAGCACGATAAAACCCCTGTGGGTGCGGTATATGGATTTTGTAATATGGTGTTGTCGATTGTTGACGCTCACGAGCACGATTATATAGCTGTAGTTTTTGATGCCGGGAAAAAAACTTTTAGGCACGACATATATCCGCAATACAAATCAAACAGAGCGGCCGTTCCTGAAGATCTCATTCCTCAATTTTCGATGGTGCGAATTGCGTGCGATATTTTGGGGATCCCAAACGTAGAAAAAAACGGCGTAGAAGCCGACGATTTAATCGCCTCATACGCAAATCAAGCAAAGCGAACGGGTGCGCTTACAGAAATTGTCTCGTCTGATAAAGACCTGATTCAGCTCATGGATAAAGACGTCAATATCTATGACCCAATAAAATTAAGCTTTTTGTCCAATGAAAGCGTATTCGAGAAATATGGGATACACCCCCGTCAAATGATCGATTTTCAGGCGCTTGTCGGCGATACAAGCGACAACATCCCGGGAATTGCCGGGATAGGGCCGAAAACAGCGTCCGCATTGCTTCAAAAATTTGATAGCTTAGATAGCATATTTATGAATCTCGATCAAATACCCCAAAGCAAATTAAGAGAAAGGCTCAACGCGCACAAAGATGACGCTTATATATCAAAGAAATTGTCTAAGCTCAGAACCGACGTTGATTTAATTAAACCTATAGACAGTCTTGTTCGTCAAAAAATAGTACCTGAAGCGGCAAAAGATTTTCTGGGAAAACACGGCTTCAACAGTATAATGAAAAGAATTTCAAAAGTCGCTGAACAACCGTCTTATCCAAAAATTTTGGTAAAAACTGCTACGGATTTGAAAAGCGTTTCAAGCTATCTTAAAAAGGCGTATGAAAGCAAATTTCTTAGCATAATTTTGGTGTCTGAGAGCGCGATACAATTTTCTTGCGAACACTCTTCTTGTTTGAGCATTCCAATAAATGTCGAAAGTGAAGCGTTAAATTATCAATACAGCCTGCAGCTTCCTAGTTCAGAAAATAGATTAAACTTAGACGCGCTCAAATCCGTTCTTGCAGAGTATTTTGCTGCGCCTGCCGTGAAAAAGATTGGGATTGACGTAAAGCAGTGGGCGCATATTTTGGGGGTGTCAGATTTCGCAAACTGCGAAGATGTTGCGATCATGGCTTATATCCTGCGAGGGCCGGACAATATAAGCCTTCAGTCGTTATTAGACGAGTTCCTGCCGCAAAACAATCGGGAAGATTCTGCCGCGTCTCTAATTATAATTTTTGAGGCTTTGAAACAACAGCTGAAAGAAAACAACCTCTGCCATATATACGATGAGATAGAAAAACCCTTGATAAGAATTCTTGCTTTGATGGAGCAATCCGGAGTACTGATCGATGCGCCAAAAGTCCAACAAGAAAGCACCAAACTTAAACTTCAAATCGACGAGTTATCACAAAAAATATATGCCGCTGCCGGGCAAGAATTTAATATCGCGTCTCCTCGGCAAGTTGCAAAAATTTTATATCAGAATTCGCACGACAACAGGCCTATAAAAAGTACGAATGCTTTCGTGCTGGAAAAGATTGCCAAAGAAAATATCCTTGGCCGATTAATCTTGGAATGGCGAAGATTATCTAAACTTAAATCGACTTACGCCGACGCTTTTTTAAAATACGCAGATAATTCAAGAATTCATACAAAATTCAATATGACCGCTACGGTCACCGGCCGACTGTCGTCAAAGAATCCTAATCTTCAAAATATTCCTGTGAGGACTCAAAGAGGGCATTTTTTCCGAGAAGTTATCATTGCTCCACGAGATGGTCTTTTATTGTCGCTTGATTATTCGCAGATAGAGCTCAGAGTGCTTGCAAGCCTGGCCAATATAAGTACTATGAAGCAGGCTTTTATCAACAAGGAAGACATACATTCTATTACTGCGTCCGAAATATTCAACACGCCCCAAAGTCAGGTAACAAACGAAATGCGCCGACGGGCGAAAGAAATTAACTTTGGTCTTATATACGGGATGCAGGCATATGGCCTGTCTGAGCGATTGGAGATATCGCGCCAAGAAGCAAATGAGTATGTAGGTCTGTATTTTAAGCAATATCCCGGCATTCAAGAATACGTTCAAAGCGCAATAAAATTTGCCGAAGAACACGGCTATGTAGAGACAATAATGCATCGTAAGTGTTACATAAATGATATTGGCGCATCTTCGGTCAACTTAAGGAGCTTTGCTAAAAGACAGGCCGTTAATGCGATTATACAAGGAAGCGCTGCCGATATCGTAAAACTTGCAATGATCAAAGTTCATAACCTTATTGAATCAAATAAAATCAAGGCCACGCTCATATTGCAGATTCATGACGAGCTCCTGTTCGAGATTGATCAAGACATTTCGGAAGATGAAATTGAGGCAATAAAGACTTCTATGGAGTATGCCGTAGATTTAAATGTCCCTCTGGACGTCGAATGCAGCAAAGGTCTATGCTGGGGGTAGTTTGAAGATGTGCGCTGTTATGACATACTCGGCCTATTGGTTAGTGCCATTTGTCGGAACTCTATTATCGGTTGCATTGTTTCCGGTAATAAAGCCAGATTTTTGGCATAAAAACTCCGGCAAGGTTTTTTTATTTTGGTCTTTACTTATTTGCATTGCTCTGGGGATTCAACATGGAGCGTATGAACTTACGCTCCTTGTCAGAGATGTAATTCTCTCCAAGTTTTTGTCGTTTATTGTACTTATTTCCTCTCTTTACATAATCACAGGAGGGATATATTTCACGGTCGAAAGCAAAGTTACTGCAACCGTTAATGTAGCAATAGTAGGAACAGGGGCGCTAATAGCAAGTTGGATAGGTACAACGGGCGCAGCAATGCTTATGATCCGCCCTCTATTGAGGCTGAATGCGGAAAGGAAACATAAAGTGCATTTGGTTATGTTTTTTATATTTTTGGTAGCAAATATTGGCGGTGGCGCTACTCCAATAGGCGACCCTCCATTATTCGTAGGATTTTTGAGCGGGATAGATTTTTTTTGGCCCTTGCGATGCCTTTCCAATGTTGTTTATCCGGTGGTAGCTGCTATGCTCGGCATTCTTTATTTGATAGATTCGTATCTTTTGAAAAAAGAAACTGTTGAGTATAAACAAAATGACGCGTGTAAAGCGCAAGTGAAAATTAAAGGCAAACGCAATATTTTGCTTCTCATGATAGCAGTTCTATCGGTTATGTTAAGCGGTATAATTCATTCAGGCTCAATTACAATAATAGGGATAACGTTGCCTATAGCGTCCGTCGCAAGAGATTGCATACTGATAGGTTTGGCGCTAACCTCGCTTACGATAACCCCTCAATATATTCATTATCATAACGGATTTTCTTTCGATCCACTTAAAGAAGTTAACGAGCTGTTCATTGCGATATTTTTAACGCTTATTCCGGTTGAACATATGCTTCATATGGGTGCAGATGGGCCGTTTGGTTCGCTGTTTAACTGGCTGTCTCAAAACGAAACGTTTTCACCGGTAAAATGTTTTTGGTTAGCGGGCGCGCTGTCATCGGTACTTGATAACGCACCTACGTATTTAACATTTTTTCACTTGGCCGGTGGAAACCCGCACTATTTGATGACCGACGGTTGCGATATACTTAAGGCCATTTCTTTAGGATCAGTGTTTTTTGGCGCAATGACTTACATAGGTAACGCGCCAAACTTTATGATTAAATCCATTGCGCAAAGATATAGCTATAAAATGCCGTCATTTCTCGGCTATATGAAGTGGTCAGGGGCGATGCTTTTGCCAGTATTCATCATATTGGCTTTAATTTTGTTTCGATAACATGCATGGTCATATCCCTGTTCTGCTGAAAGAAGCAATAGCTCGCATTCCCTGCAGAGATGGCGGCATATATATAGATGCGACTTTTGGCTCCGGCGGATACACGAAAGAAATTCTTAAAAGCATTCCAAACAGCTTTGTCTTCGGAATTGATCAAGATCCAAATCTGGGAAGTTTTGTTGACGATGTAACTGGGCTAGCTCCAAATCGCTTTAAGTTTATAAACGATAATAACGTTAATTTGATAAGCATCATTGATTCATACGGAATAAATCGAATAGATGGCATAATTTTTGATCTGGGTGTATCTTCCATGCAACTATCTGCTCCGGAGCGAGGGTTTTCCTTCAATCTCGACGGGCCGCTTGATATGCGTATGGGAAGCGAGGGCATACCTGCGTCACAAGTGATCAACACCTGTTCAGAAGCCAGATTGACGGAAATAATGCTCTGCTACGGAGAAGAATATAAGGCAAAAAAAATAGCAAAAGCAATTGTCTTTGAACGAAGTAAAAAACCAATAAACTCAACGAAACATCTTGCCGATATTGTAAAATCAGCTATTAATGCAGAAAGAAGGATGCATCCGGCGACGAAAACCTTTCAGGCTTTAAGAATTTTTGTCAATAACGAGCTGAAAAATTTGGAGGCGTCTCTTTTGTTGGCGATTGAATCGTTATCTGTAGGTGGAGTTTTGCTTGTGGTAGCTTTTCATTCCCTGGAAGACAGAATTGTTAAACGAATATTTAAACATTTTGTACTACAAAGGCCTGGGACAAAAGAATTTCGCCTGCTGGATAAAAAACCGATCGTTCCCAGCAATGAGGAATTGGTTTTAAATAATAGGGCAAGATCGGCTAAGTTGAGAGGCCTGGCCCGGGAGTTTTAGAGGTTGTTCGGAACAAACAGAGCAGTTTTGTTTTCGGTTTTTGTAGCAGTATTTATGGGATGCGGCTTATTTGAATTTAAATACAAAGTTGCCAGCCTTAATTCCCAAGCTCGCAAACTTGAAAAAGAAATCACACAAACACAGTGTAACATAAAAATTTTGTCGGCAGAGTTACAATATTTAACCACCCCAAAAAGATTGCAAAGTTTGGCTAACCGGCATTTTTCCCTTGATAAAGCCGAAGTTAATCAGCTATTTTCCTTACGCGAAGTTAAAGATTATTTTGAAGGTAAAACTCCGACAGTTGAAAGAGATTCTTTGCAAAGCCTTTTAACGAAAGCGTCTACTGTAAGTCGCAGTCCAAAGAAATAAAGTGTCTCCAAATACCAATAACCAATGAAGTTTTCCCATAAAAAATCCGGTTTTTATTTCAGGGAAGTCATCGGAGGTCAATATGATAGAATATCCATGGCTTTATCAGTCCTGCGTCAGCGGATATCCTTTGCGCTTATATGTTTTTGCGCCTTAAATATAATAATTATCGCAAGGATTGTTTTCCTCTCTTCTCAACCTCGTCTAAGCGACCATGACAAAAACATAATTCAGCAACAAAATGCGAACCTGGTTCGCGCCGATATCGTTGATCGCAACGGGATGATCGTTGCAACAAGCCTTCCAACTGTTTCAGTTTACGCTAATGCAAAAGACATTATAGACATTGATGAAGCTGTCGAATGCCTGAAAAAGGTCTTTAAAGACCTTAATTACCAAAAAATCAGAAAAATTTTGGAAACTGGCAAAAGATTTGTCTGGATCAAAAGACATATTACCCCCGTACAACAGGAGGCGCTTTTGTCGCAGGGAATCCCTGGCGTGTATTTTATAAAAACTGAACGACGCATTTATCCCGATCGAAACCTGTTATCGCACATTCTCGGCTTTACAGACGTCGATAATATAGGCATCGCAGGTATAGAGCACTCGCAAAACGACAGAATCATAAATGAGCCATCTTCACTTCAGCTGTCCATAGACATAAGGCTTCAGCACGCTATGCGGGATGAGCTGTCTGTCGGAATTGAAGAGTTTAACGCCATTGGAGCGTCAGGAATAATTTATGAAATAGATACCGGTGAGGTATTGGCTATGTGCTCGCTTCCTGACTTCGATCCTAATCAGCGCTCCAGATCATCATCCAAAAACAAATTCAACAAATGTACCTGTGCCGTTATGGAACCGGGTTCTACGGCTAAAATATTTACAACTGCTATGGCTTTGGAAAGTGGCAAAGTTCAGCTCGGCAGTGTATTCGATGTAGTTTCTCCTCTTACGGTAGGGCGTTATCGAATAGAGGATTATCACCCTCAAAATCGCCCTCTTACTACCGAAGAGGTTTTTAAGTGCTCGTCAAATATAGGCGCAGCGCGAATGGCGCTTCAGGTTGGGGGGCAGACACAGCGACAGTTTTATAAAGACCTGGGGATGTTTGTTCCTGTGCAGCTTGAGTTGCCTGAACTGCAGGCTCCGTTGTATCCAAAAGTTTGGCGAGAATCGACGGTTATTACTGTTTCTTATGGATATGGGATAGCTTTGACTCCTATGCATATGGTTATGGGAGTAGCAAGTATCTTGAACAAAGGCAGGATACTTTCACCAACTCTCTTAAGAGGCAAAAACATTGATGTACAAGGGATTAAAAGAATAATTTCTGAGGCCACATACAAAAAAATGGTGCATTTGCTGCGTTTGGTAGTGCAAGAAGGCACCAGCAGAAAGGCTGAAGTATCCGGATATCACGTGGTAGGCAAAACAGGAACCTCGGAGAAACTTCATGGAAAGACTTACAGCAAAAATTCTAACATGTGTTTTTTTATTGGCGCATTCCCCACAGATCAACCAAAGTATCTTATTTTTATAATGCTTGATGAACCAAAAGCTAATCGAAACACATTCGGTTTTGCGGCTGCCGGTTGGAATGCCGCGCCTGTAGCTTCCCGCGTAATAAAAAGAATCGGCTCTATACTTAACATCGTGCCAGATAAGGCAGGCTAGATTTTAGTAGAGTACGTTGTTTGATAAATTAGAAAAGCTGCAGCGAAATATTTTTGCGATACCTAACCGAATCCTAATCGCACATGCCTTCTAGCGAGCCAAGCTGTGGGCAGCCAAATACAGTTTGGGACGCCTTAAGTTTGTTCTTTACAAAGATGATAAGAAAAGTACTATTGGACAGTTTTTTGACATTCCTTAACCAGAGCGGTGATTGCTTCCGGGGAATTGACAGCCATATCAGCCATCACTTTGCGGTCTATATTTACGCCAATACGTTTCAGATCAAAGATAAACTCAGAGTACTTAACGCCATGTTTGCGTACCGCAGCATTGATGCGCTGAATCCACAGAGATCTGAAATCCCGTCTGCGGGTACGACGATCCCTGTAAGCATATTGCAGAGACTTTTCCAGTCTCTCTATCGCTGGTCCAAAGCAAGCGCTTGAACGACCGACAAAACCTTTCGATAGTTTAAGAACTTTTTTATGGCGAGCTCTTGCTGTAACACCACGCTTAACACGCGACATTTTTTCTCTCCTTAATTAACCGGCAAACAACTTGTTACAATCTTGGTATCGCAAGACTTAAGTATCATAGTGCCGCGGCTTTGCCTTTTCATCTTCTGAGAGCGTTTACGCAGATTGTGCCGCTTGAACGCCGGAGAAGCCACTACCTTACCCGTAGCAGTAAAACTAAATCGTTTCTTAGCAGAGCTTTTGTTCTTCAATTTGGGCATTTTTCAGTTCACAACAAACCTTTTCCAGGTATGCTCGGAACATCCCACATACCGCTAGAAAAATTTTTTATCATCATAATTCATTTTTTTCAAGACTATATTCTGCCGAGGACTTAAAAAAAACTACTAGACTCCAATCTAATAACTGGCTTCTTCCTTCCAAGCGTATAGACCAGCCGATGTAAGCAAAGCGCTTATAACGAACAGCGCCGCCGGGATGGAAATATCGCCTGACCACTTAATCAAATATGTAGCCAATGTAGGAGCGTATGCGCCAAAAACAGCCATGGCGAAATTATGAGCAATAGACACTCCAATAAGCCTCGTTTTGATGGGGAAAACGGAACAAATAGTTGCCGGTATAGGCCCATAGTACATAGAAAACAAGAAAATCAGCCCAAAATAACCAAGCGCGGCGGCCAAAGGTCCTGTTTGCATAGCAAGGAACAGCGGATAAACAGAAATAGCAAGAGCCAATGAAGCAACGATCATTTGTTTACGCTTGCCAAGCCTATCAGACAACCATCCGCCGAGAAGAATCAACAATGCAAACAACATCATGTTTATGCTGGTTATTAAAAAACTTGTCTGCATTCCAAAACCAAGGATTCTGTCGAAATAAGTAGGAATAAAAACAGAAAGAAGAAAATAACCGCAAGCGGTTAGTATGTCGATGACAACAACTAAAATAAGCGCCCTCCAATGATGAGCAAACAAATTCTTTAACAAAGGCTCTTTTTTAGATTTTTTTGCTTGAGCATCAATGAATTCTTTCGGATCTGAAAGCCTATTTTGAACATATTTAGCTATAAAAGTTCCAACGAAGCTTAACCCAAATGGTACCCTCCATCCCCAAGATTCTATGGCGTTGTCGCTTAGCACAAAGCTGCTACTTGTTGCGATGACTGCGCCTAAAACAAAACCGAAGACCAGACTGAACGGCGCCCAAGAGGAATAGGTTCCTCGGCGAGACTCATCGGAATGTTCATAAAGAAAGACCATCGTTCCGGTAAATCCACCGCCAAGCGCCAATCCTTGAATAATCCGAATTAAAGTAAGTATTACTCCCGACCAAATACCCAAGTATTCGTACGTGGGCAACAAAGCCATAGCGGCGGTCGGAATTGCCATCATATAGATTGAGATTACCATAGCCTTCTTTCTTCCCCATATATCGCCGATGTAGCCGAATATCACCGCTCCTATGGGTCGGGCAATCAGTCCGGAAGCAAATGCGCCAAATGAGGCTATAAGCTGTTGAAACGAGTCCTCAAACGGAAAAAACAACCGCCCAAGCAATGCCGCAAAATAGCCATACAACGCAAAGTCATACCACTCAAGCGCACTTCCTGCGATGCAAGACATAATAATCCTTTTCATTTGGCTAAATTCTGCGGCAGCTTTTTTTGAAATCATATGTTTTTGAAAACGCAAAATATACTCGCGAACGATAATCTGATCGTTGTAATAAGTCAACGATTAAGGCGCTGACAACATTTCCGGTTGTTATTTAAGACGTTAATGAAGTTTCAGACGAGGATATACATAAACGCTTTATTTTCGACGCCTGTAACGTCGGCCCTAAAGCGCCTATCGGACAAACGGCACGGTCACAAGAAGACGCTGTCAAAAAAAAGGTTGCACCCAAACTCTGTGCATTCTTCTGACTTCAAACATTCTTCCTTGTTTTTGACAACGTAAGCAACTCTGCTTGCTAAAACTTATACTGCCTTGTCGGCTGATATTTCGTTATCTAAAAGCTCAGCGGTCTTGCGAAACTTCTTAACGATGTGCCCTGTTCCGGCCGGGATCAATCGACCAATCATAACGTTTTCTTTCAGACCTAACAATTCGTCAACCTTACCCATAGTTGCCGCTTCTGCCAGAACACGAGTGGTTTCTTGAAACGACGCCGCAGAAATAAATGACTTTGTTTGCAAAGAAGACTTTGTTATTCCTTGTAAAATAGGTCTGCAGGCTGCGGGCTTACCGCCATCTTTAGCTGTCTGATCGTTTATGATTTTAATATCCAATCTGTCAACCAACTCCCCATTAACCAACGAAGTGTCGCCTGCATCCAAAATTTCAACCTTTTGCATCATCTGGCGCAAGATAACCTCAATGTGCTTGTCGTTGATAGAAACTCCTTGCAAGCGATAAACGCTTTGGACTTCGTTTACAAAATAATTCGCAAGATCCTCTGTTCCCATAGCTTGAAGAACGTCCTGTAAAGCCAAGTCGCCATCGATTATAATGTCTCCTTTTTTGACAATGTCGCCTTCCTGCACAACTATATGCTTAAGCTTGGAAATCAAATATTCAACAGGAGAAGCCCCCTTATCCAAGGGATTTATTATGATTTTTCGCTTACCTTTATAGTCTTTGCCAAACTCAACAGCACCGTCAAATTCACTGATCACAGCGCAGTCTTTTGGCTTTCTGGCTTCAAACAACTCGGAAACTCGCGGTAAACCTCCGACGATGTCTCGCGTTTTACCTGATTCGCGCGGCAGGCGAGCCAAAATATCGCCGGCAAAAACCTCTTCCCCGTTATCGATCAGGATAACGCTGTCCACTGATATAAAGTATCTAGCCTCTTGGCCGTTTGATAAAATTACCGGATTGCCTGTCTGATCAACAATTGCTATCCGAGGCTTAATTTCACCTCCTCCGTAAGATTGCTGGTGCCAATCAACAACTACCTTAGTGGAAACGCCGGTCGTCTCGTCAATAACTTCACGCATGGTCATGCCGTCAATAAGATCAATAAATTTTGCGTACCCGGTTTGCTCTGTAATTACGGGAAGCATGTATGGATCCCACTCAACCAGTTTCTGGCCACGTTGAACCTGGACGCCGTCGTTTACCAAAAGAAATGACCCGTAAGGCAGCTTGTAGGATGCTATCTCCTTACCGCTTGCATTATTAATCAATGCTATTTCAGAAAACCTGTCAGAAATAATCTTCCGCCCATTTCTGTCTTTTATAAGTCTTTTAGCTTTTATTTTTACCTTAGAATCTGCAGAGGCTTCGATTGACGATCTATCTGCCCCATGTTGTGCGGCGCCTCCGATATGGAATGTTCTCAGCGTTAACTGAGTTCCGGGTTCGCCTATTGACTGGGCCGCAATTATACCAACCGCTTCTCCTTCGCTGACCAGGTCTCCGCTCGCAAGATCTCGTCCATAACATTTGGCGCAAACCCCTCTTTTGGATATGCATGTGAGAACAGACCTGACCTTTACTTCACTCACACCTAAGCTAACGATTTTATCAACGTCGCTCTCATCAACCATCTCCCCTGCAGTAATGATAACGGAATCGTTCTCCGGGCTTTTAACGTCTTCGGCGACTACGCGTCCAAGAATGCGCTCCGCCATAGACGAAACGACTTCGCCGCCTTCTATGAGGTCTGAGATGAGAACGCCGTCATGCGTGCCGCAATCGCCCTCGGTTACAACACAATCTTGCGCCACATCGACCAGTCTTCTGGTGAGGTAACCGGAATCGGCGGTTTTTAAAGCCGTATCAGCCAATCCTTTACGAGTGCCGTGTGTTGAATTGAAATATTCAATAACTGACAGTCCTTCTTTGAAGTTAGAGATAATTGGCGTTTCAATAATCTCGCCGGATGGTTTGGCCATCAGGCCTCGCATTCCTGAAACCTGCCGCATCTGGGCCGCAGAGCCTCTTGCTCCTGAGTTTGCCATCATATACACAGGATTCTCCGGTTCGCCTGGTTTTACTTTCGCTATGTTCAACATCATAGCATCCGCAACTCGATTAGCGCATTGAGACCACGCGTCAATTGTTTTGTTATATTTTTCTCCGTAAGTAATTAAGCCGTCCATATACTGACGCTCAAACTCGGAAACTTGACGACGAGCCTCGTCCACGATTTTGTTTTTTTCCTTAGGCACAATGAAATCGTCTTTGCCAAGCGAGATGCCTGATATAGTAGAATATTCAAATCCAAGCTGCATGATTTGATCAGCAAAAATAACCGTCTCTTTCCGTCCGCAGTACCGATAGACCTCGCCAATAAGAATATCTATATCTTTTTTAGAGAAATGCTTATTAACTGCAGAAAAACGTAAAGCCGAATGTTTAGGTAATATCTGATAGAATATCACTCTGCCGGCTGTCGTTTCTACGCGCTCCAGATCTTCCATCCCATCGTCCTTCGTCATACGGACTCTGGCGATTATTTTCGTGTGAAGGGTTATTTGTTTCTGCTGCAAAGCTTGTTCTATCTCGCCTATATCCGTAAAGACCCGTCCATCGCCGGGCTCTTTTTCGCGAGCCATAGTCAGATAGTATATGCCAAGAACAATGTCTTTACTCGGAATGATAACCGGCTTGCCGTTTGAAGGGCTAAGAATGTTGTTTGTCGACATCGTAAGAACACGGGTTTCCAGCTGGGCCTCAACCGATAAAGGAACATGCACGGCCATTTGATCTCCGTCGAAGTCAGCGTTGAACGCCGCGCAAACCAGAGGGTGCAATTGAATTGCCTTTCCTTCAACCAAAACCGGCTCAAACCCCTGAATACCAAGCCTATGCAACGTAGGCGCACGGTTTAGCAAAACCGGATGTTCGCGAATTACTTCTTCCAGAACATCCCAAACTTCACTACGCTCTTTTTCCACCATACGCTTGGCGTTTTTGATAGTTATTGCATGGCCATATTTCTCAAGTTTGGCGTAAACGAAAGGCTTAAAAAGTTCAAGGGCCATTTTTTTGGGCAGCCCGCACTGATGAAGTTTCAATGTTGGGCCGACGACAATAACTGAACGGCCGGAATAATCCACTCGTTTACCCAAAAGATTTTGCCTGAACCTTCCTTGTTTTCCTTTGAGCATATCGGCGAGCGACTTGAACGGACGTTTGTTCGCTCCTGTGATAACACGACCGCGCCGACCATTATCAAACAAAGCGTCAACCGCTTCTTGCAACATTCGCTTCTCGTTGCGGACGATGATATCGGGGGCTCTGAGGTCTATAAGCCGGCGCAATCTGTTGTTTCGGTTTATAACGCGGCGATACAGATCGTTTAAATCCGAGGTAGCAAAGCGACCGCCGTCAAGAGGAACTAAAGGTCTCAGCTCTGGCGGAATCACAGGGATACAATCAAGAATCATCCATTCCGGACGAGTTCCGGATTTAACAAACCCTTCTATCAATTTAAGTCGTCTTATCACTCGCTTACGTCGTATCTCGGAATTAGTTTCGACTAGCTCTTGACGAAGTTTTGCCTGCTCGCCCTTAAGATCAATCGACGATAATATGGATTTTAGCGCTTCTGCGCCAATACCTGCGGCAAACGAGTCTTCTCCATACTCCTCCAAAGCGCGATAATACTCGTCTTCACTTAGCGTCTGGTACTGCTGAAGCGACGTAAGGCCGGGCTCTATTACTATAAAGCTTTCAAAATACAGAACCTTCTCCATATCCTTCACGGATATATCTATCATAAGCGCGATCCGACTTGGTATCGATTTGGCAAACCATATGTGCGCAACCGGCGACGCAAGCTCTATGTGCCCCATGCGCTCACGGCGAACTTTGGATAAAGTCACTTCGACGCCGCATTTTTCACACACGACGCTGCGGTATTTTAGACGTTTATATTTACCGCACAAACATTCATAGTCCTTAACCGGGCCAAAAATCTTTGCGCAAAAAAGACCATCTTTTTCTGGCTTAAAAGTACGGTAATTTATAGTTTCCGGCTTTTTAATTTCCCCGTAAGACCAAGATCGAATTCTTTCCGGGCAGGCAATAGAAAGTCGGATAGCGTCGAAACTGTCTATTTTGTTAATCTGGCCAAAAATCCTTTGTAACTGTCCCGTCATTGCGTCCCTTCCTTACTTACAGTGTTATTTTCCAAAAACTCTAAGTTAAACGCCAAAGCGTTAAGCTCTTTTACAAGCACGTTAAACGATTCCGGCATACCAGGCTCTATGTTTTGATTGCCCTTAACGATAGTTTCATAGGCTTTTGTTCGCCCCTCTACATCATCCGATTTGACTGTAAGCATTTCTTGCAGAGTGTAAGCTGCGCCATAGGCTTGAAGCGCCCATACTTCCATTTCTCCAAAACGCTGACCGCCGAATTGGGCCTTTCCGCCCAAGGGCTGCTGAGTAACTAAGCTATACGGCCCTACAGACCGGGCGTGCATTTTGTCATCGACCATGTGATCCAACTTGATCATATAGAGACAACCAACCGTGATCTCTTGATCAAAATACTCTCCAGTTCTTCCATCGATGAGACGAACTTTCCCAGTTGAATTACACCCAGCCATTTTTAGATTTTCTGAGATCTCGTGATTGGTCGCACCGTCAAATATAGGTATAGCTACAGGCACACCTTTAGTAAGATTAGTAGCCAGCTCGGCGATTTCATAATCGCCGAGTTTGTCAACTTCTTTTCTGTCTGATTTCGACGTGTATATGTCTTTAATTTTGTCTCTTACTGCGTCAAGGTTTTTCTCTTTACTGGCTATGTTTGCAAGGGTTTTTTCTATTTGTTTACCAAACCCATACGCCGCCATGCCAAGATGTATCTCAAGAATCTGGCCAATATTCATACGCGATGGAATGCCAAGCGGATTCAAAATTATGTCAATTGGAGTCCCGTCCTCCATATGAGGCATATCCTCGATCGGGACTACTTTGGAGATAACGCCTTTGTTCCCATGACGACCAGCCATTTTATCTCCGGGTTGAATCTTGCGTTTTGAAGCCACGTAAACTCGCACGATTTTAATGATCCCGGGAGCAAGATCATCACCCTTTTTCAGCTTTTCAACGCGATCTTCAAATTTCTTTTTGAGAACGTTAATTGTCGAATCAAATTGATTAATAAGCCTCTCAAAGGCTTTTGCAGCGTCTTTATTCTCCACAACTACTTGCCGCCACTGCCTTTTCGTTATTCCAGACAGAATAGCGTCAGTAATTTTCTTTCCAACAAATTTTTTATCGTGGGCAGAGGCAATTATCTCGTCTTTTAACAGCTCTTCCAACCTGGAATAAAAATCTTTTTCTATAATAGCTTTTTCCGCCTCCAAGTCCTTTGAGAGTCGATCAATCTCTACTTGATCAATAGCCAAAGCCCTTTCATCCTTTTCCAATCCAGACCTTGAGAACACCTTAACATCAACAACCGTCCCACATGCTCCCGGCGGAACACGTAAGGAAGTGTCGCGAACCTCAGAAGCTCGTTCTCCAAAAATCGCGCGCAATAATTTTTCTTCTATCGACAACAAGGATTCTCCTTTTGGAGTAACCTTTCCGACCAGAACGTCGCCCGCTTTTACCTCTGCTCCTATATACACCACTCCAGCTTCATCAAGACTGCAAAGCCTTTCTTCGCTCATGTTTGGGATATCTCTGGTAATCTCTTCGCTTCCCAATTTGGTGTCTCGAGCGATAACTTCAAATTCCTCCATATGTACTGACGTAAAGTTGTCGTTACTAACAAGCCTTTCGGACACTATAATGGCATCTTCAAATCCCTGCCCCCGCCAAAGCATAAATGCTGCGAGAACATTTTCTCCAAGGGCCAACTCTCCTAGATCGGTTGACTGACCGTCAGCAATAATATCCCCCGCCTTTATAATATCGCCTTTGCTCACCAGTGGGCGTTGGTTTATACAAGTGTTTTGGTTAGAACATTCAAATTTTCGCAGAGTATATATATCTACTCCGACCGACGAGAAGTCGCGCTTGCCAGTTGCCTTTATGACAATGCGCTTTGCATCTACTTGGTCAACAATCCCGTCACGCCTCGCTATGATTGTAACGCCGGAGTCTCTGGCAACTTTGCTTTCAAAGCCAGTTCCAACAAGCGGCGCTCGACATTTGAGAAGCGGCACGGCTTGCCTTTGCATGTTCGATCCCATCAAAGCGCGGCTGGCGTCATCATTTCCTAGGGCCGGAATAAGCGCGGCCGCTGCAGAAACCACCTGCTTAGGAGAAACATCTATAAAATCAACAGATTTGGGTGAAACGATTACGATATCCTCACCCTTGCGACAAACCACAAGCTCGTCAACCAACTTTCCATCAGCTGTCGTTTCCGAATTGACCTGCGCAATCTTGAATTTTGCTTCCTCCAAAGCCGACAAATACACTATTTCATCGGTGACGCAGCCATCCTTTACCTTGCGATATGGGGCCTCGATAAACCCGTATTTATTGATACGAGCAAAGATCGCCAACGAATTAATAAGACCGATATTCGGACCTTCCGGAGTTTCAATCGGACAAATTCGCCCGTAATGAGTTGTATGAACGTCGCGAACCTCAAGACCGGCACGGTCGCGAGACAACCCTCCAGGCCCAAGAGACGACACTCTTCTTTTATGGGATATTTCGGCTAATGGATTTGTTTGATCCATAAACTGGGACAACTGAGATCCGGCAAAAAATTCTCTGATCGTGGAGGAAATTGGTTTGGCGTTTATCACGTCATTTGGCATGGCGTTCTCTATTTCCACAGAGCTCATTCTGTCGCGTATAGCGCGTTCTATTCTGGCCAAGCCTATACGGAACTGGTTCTCCAACAGCTCTCCAACACAAAGTACCCTCCGATTGCCAAGATTATCTATGTCGTCGATTTCACCAATACCATCTTTCAAATCATGCAAAACTTTTACAATTGCCAGAATATCCTTTTTTGTAAGCACTCTTGGCGTATCGCTTTGCTCAAACTCTAAACGAGCATTAAGCTTCACGCGCCCTACAGCGGACAGATCATACTGCTCGAGGTCAAAAAACAGACTATTAAACAACAGCTCTGCCTCTTCTATGGTAGGAGGCTCTCCGGGACGAAGAATTCGATATATGTCAATCAACGCTTCCTCTCGACTATTATTCTTGTCCACGGCCAAAGTATTTCTTATGTATCCGCCAACACGAACGTTATCGATAAGAAGCGTGCTTAACTCGAGAACGCCCTTTTCTTTGAGGTTTTTTAAGCTCGCTTCCGTGAGCTCATCACCCGCCTCTATTAGAACCAGCCCATTTGATAGATCGATGATATCAACTGCGCTATATTTGCCGATAAGGTCCTCTTGCCGGACTACAGTTTCCTTAAGTCCGCCGGACTCAAGCTGAGCCAAGATTTTACCATTAACTTTCGTTCCGGACTTAAGAACAACCTCGCCGGTTTTAGCGTCGACCAGATCTTTGTCCAAAATAATCCCTCTAAGAGCGTCAGGAACAAACTCAGCTCGCCAAAAATCCTCGCTTTTATTACGTCTATGGCTTACTTTTTTGTAGAAACAAGAAAGAATTTCTTCTTTGCTCATGCCGCACGAGCGTTTTTCATCGAAAGATTTGCCCGATTTTTCGGCTTCGACTTGCGCTTTTTCTGCGTCAACGGACGGCAACGCCATCAACAAAGTTGTAACGGGCAACTTGCGTTTTCGATCTATGCGAATGTTTATGAGTTCTTTTGTGTCGAACTCAAAATCAAGCCAAGATCCACGATATGGAATAACGTGCGCGGAAAATGAAAATTTGCCGGAAACGCTGGCCTTTCCGTTATCGTGATCGAAAAACACACCAGGCGAGCGCTGCATCTGCGACACAACAACTCTTTCGACTCCGTTTATAATGAATATCCCATTCCTCGTCATAAGTGGGATGTCGCCCATATAAACATCTTGTTCTTTAATGTCCCGAACAGATCTTTCCCCCGTGTTTTCATCGATATCCCAAACAACCAGTTGGAAAGTTACTCTGATTGGAACCGCAAACGTAAGCCCGCGCTGACGGCACTCGTTCTCATCATATTTCAATTCATCAAAGTAATACTTATCGAAACCGAGTTGTGCTCGGCCGGAATGATCCTTCATCGGGAAAACGGATTTAAAGACAGCTTGCAGACCTTCGTCCGTTCTAAACTTAGGTTCTTTATCGGCTTGCAAGAAACTTTCATAAGAAGAACGCTGCAGCTCGACAAGATTCGGAACTTCAATTATTTCTTGAATCTTACCGAAATGTTTACGAAGCCTTTTACGCTCGGTAAAGCCTTTCATCATATTGCTCCAAGTATTATTTAAGAAATCCTACACCCTTGTAGGTCGCCGAAACGCTGCGATTCAGGTGTAACAAAGAGTTTTGCACAGAACAAATTGCTTTAAAACTTCTTTAAGTATTAGCAGATAATTAGAAATATTAAAGCGATTTTTTATATAAAACCTTCAAAAGATTGTCGCTGACAACTTGTGTAACCAAACTTTATTAGGATTGCGCAAGCCGAAGAATAGATTATTTTGCTCATACAAAGAAATTCCGACGTCAATGGGCAGGCCACATAAACTTTTTAGCCGTTATTCTTGCTCCACCAATATTTTGCGATAATTTCCATCAATTCTTTATCATGCTGACTGTCGATATCTAAAACCGCAGTATCTCGCATTATATATATCAACATTTTTCCATCAAACATAGTTTTTCCCTTTTTTAGAAAGTCAGCTTTAAATACATATATCGACGCATTTGCATCGAAAATTTCTGGGACCTGCTGTCTGGCAACAGCTTTCATATTGATAACTGGACGAAAAAAACTGTCGGTATCTTTTTTAACTTGATTAAAGTACGGAGACCGTCTTGGGTGCGTTACTGAGAACGCTCCATCGGCCTCCTCGTTGTTTGCGGCTGTATTTATTGCTCCATAAATATCGTCAATCGTGCGTAGAGGAGAAGTTAAATCCAGATCTGTTACAAAATCATACTTTCCGGTTGTCTTTAGATACGTGTCTCGAATTACGCTCAATTTATCGACCAGGTCTCCGGACAGTTCCGGCGTCCTTTCTATATATTCAAACGGAACCCCACACTCTTTTACTTGTTCGAAAAGTTCTTTGCTGTCGGTATTTAAGGCCAGATGACAGCTGTAATTGGTATATTTCTTCTTAAAATCCTTATATACATCAAGCGTTTTGTAACACAGCGGTTTCCCTAAAAAATCAGATACGTTTTTGTTTTTTAATCCTTTTGAGCCGGCCCGCGCGCAAATGGTGAACAATATGCTCATCTAAAATTTTCCCAAAGCTATTTTTAAACTGCACAAAGCTTCCTCAACGTTGCTATAGTACTCGTCCTTATTAAGAGTTAAGATATCTAGAAAGTAATTCATTTCATTAAGATACATATCCTCGTTACCTAAAATTTCCACCAATTCTTCTTTTAAACAATCGATGCGGTTGTTTGCTATATCAAACTTAACGGTATCGCTATCAGTAAAAACCTCTATTTCTCTTACTTTGCCTTGTTTGTAGCGACCAAAGTAGTCCAGATGAAGAGATCCTAAAACATTAGGAAATTTAATAATATATAAAGCAATGTCGTTCGAATCTATGTCCAGATTAGACGCTTTTACAGACTCAAGTAGTACTTTGGCTGGTTTTCCAAAAATCCATTTCAAGTAATCTATTTCGTGAATCAGGTCAAGTTCTACTCCTCCGCCCATCGCTTTCTTTGCACTGTAACTGCTCCGGTAGTCGATGCTTGCTTTCCAGCTTGGCAGATAAGACGAACAGATAGCCCTAAACGCGAAAATGTCATTGTGCTGTGCAAATTTTTTAAGACTTCTAACAACAGGATGGAACCTTAACGGACACGCTGTATAACAAATACCTTTGTTAAAATCAAACTCACACAATGTGTCAAAAATTGGTTTTTCCACAAAAAAGTGCCGGGTTTTCTCTTTAAGCCATTCCATAGCTTCATAATGTAAGCTCGTTGGGTTGGTAATAAAAATTATGTCATAATCATTAGGAAGTCTATCTTTGTCCAGATACACATCAATAATGCCCTCATGCCCGACAGATTTTGTTCTGAGCGCATCTGCTTGAAACTCAATGTTTCTTGACTCTAAAACAGTTGATATATTGCTTAGACGTCTTTTTCCGATAGATCCGAGCCCAACAAACAGAAGCTTATATCGCACACCACCCACCGTCCACCATCAAGTTATGTCCGGTAATATAGCTTGCTTCGTCAGATAACAGAAAGCTAACTGCTGGAGCTATTTCTTCCGGCCTGGCCATTTTTCCTAAAGGACATTTTTTAGAATAATTTTGCACAAAAACCGGAGCCTGATTATCAAAAACCCCACCAGGAGATACGCAATTTACTCTTATGCCGCTTTTTCCAAAGTATGACGCAAGATACCTTGTAAAACTGATCACCCCACCTTTGATCGCCGTATACGCCGCATGAGGACACATGTTGGTATGCTCGTATATATTAAAATCATTGCCAACAACTCCATATATGGATCCAAAATTTACTATAGACCCAAATTTTTGCTCCTTCATTATTCTCAGAGCCACAAAACAAGTTACGAATGCGCTATTAAGTTGAAAATCTATGTTCTGTTTCCAGGATTCAATAGAAATATCTTCAAACTTACCGCAGAAATCTTTTGTTTTTGGATAAGCAACATTCACTAGTCCATCAAGTTTTCCAAATTTAGAAACAACTCTGAGTATACAACTTTCGACAGAATCATAGCTGTTTACATCACATCTTAAAGAACCATTCTCCAAATTATCTCTGGCTGTTATATCTAAATTTATGCAAATTCCACTTTTGTTTTTTATGTTTTCAACAACATATTTTCCAATAAGCCCACCACCGCCTACCACTACGATTATTTTGTTGCTTAGCATTAAAACCTCACATATTTTATTTCGTTTTTGGCTTTTGCGTAGTTTTGTGGTGTTCCTATATCAATCCAATATCCCATTATGGGAAAATGTCCAACGTTTTTTTTGCTTTCTAACATCAAACATATAAAATCCGTAGCATCGAATCGTTGATTTTTTAGAATGGCGTTTAAGTGCTCCTTGTTAGTCAGATAAATACCGGCGCTTGAACAATAAGTGTATGTCGGTTTTTCAGTCAACGAACTGACCGTACCGTTACAAACGTTCAGTACCGCATACGGAATATCTATTTTCGCGCCGGAAGTTGCAATAAGCAAATCCCTTTTTGTTTCTTTGTATTCGTAAAAAAAATCATCAAAACTGATGCTGGTGAGAATATCAGCATTCATTATTAAAACATCTTCGTTATTAAACTTTTCAACCAATCTAGCAGATCCAATTGTCCCAAGAGGTTTATCTTCCTCGATACATTGAATATTTACGTGCTTATAATTATTGTTCAAATATTCTTTAATACAATCCCTCATGTGATTTACGGATATATAGAAGTTATTCACTCCATACTTAATCAGTCTGTCTATATTATGCGCAATTATTGGCTTTCCTTCTAAGTCTAGCATTGGCTTCGGAGTATCATCCGTATAGGGTTTCAGCCTGGATCCTTTTCCTCCAGCCATGATTATAGCATCGATCGGCAGGATCGTTTCTACGTCCGTTAGGTCTACTATTTTTTTGATCTTTCCATCGCCAGACAACACGGGAATCAGCCTTATGTTTAAAGATTTTAAGAGTCTAATTTTTTTGTAATCGTTTATATTGGAAATGTAATGAAAATCCGAATACGTAACGCGCGTAACATTATCAGCTGTTGAGGCGCCAGATACAAGGGCTCGACGAATGTCGCCGTCTGTTATTGAACCAACCACTTTGCAATCTTTGTCGTAAACAAAAAGAGTGAGCGCCTTACTGCCGGCAGCAATCTCATTTATTTTTCGAAGCGCGGTCAGTATCGTTTCGTCTTTATTGATAATGTGCGAATAGAATTCGAGGCTCATTATTACACAATCCATTTTAACAGATGGAAAGCCTCGGCAAACTTTATCCCCATCGTACTTCCACGAAACGTGGCCAGAGCTTCTACGTTTTTAACACTTCTTGGAAAGGGGGGGCGTTCAAGCTCCATATGATAAGCGTTTTTCATAATATCCATTTTTTGTTTGAAAAATTTAGTTATATCTACATAGTAATTTGGAATAAACGCTCTATCCATAAGAGCTGGAGCTTGTTCCGTCTCAGATACAGTTTCGTACATCAAAACCTTTTTAACAGACAAGTATCTAAAGCGCTTAGTACAAGCAAATACGGCGTCAAAAACAACTCTGTGATCGCTGTGAATATCAGTCCTGCTTGGAACATACACAACTTCCGGGATAGTTTGTTTAAATATGTCTGCTATTTTTGAAACTATTTCCTGCATAGAAATTGTATCTAGGTGAGCCGCTGGATATTTCATCCAAAATACTTTATTAAAGCCATAAGCGCGCTCGACATAATCTGTTTGCTGCTTTTTTAAGGAGAAGGGGGGGGGGGGCACAAAGCTACATTCTGCGGGATCACATGTTACGAAGATACAACGTACATTAACTCCAACACATTTATGCC
>JAIRWN010000039.1 GCA_031268985.1 Holosporales bacterium | reverse complement strand
CTAGGCGATCTGAGTCATATAACAAGGGGGTTTCTGTTTTAAAATTGCTGGCAGTACTTTTGTTTGTCCAGAAGCAATCACAGCGGAACCTGAAACGCTTCAAAAACTCAAGCTCAAATACAGCGAATATAAATCCTAAAACACTGTCGGTACAGCCACATACGATTTATTTTAAGCTAATTTGTTTGGAATTTTGAGTTTATATTCACGACTTTTTTGTGGACGTAATTCTCAAAACCCCATGCTAAACAGGACACAACTCTTACGAATTTGCAATACCAGATCTTATTCCCAGGTAAGTCCCAATTCCCACGTACCTCCTGATGCAGCTCTCTTTTGCTCAAGTTCACAATTCAATATATCCCATTCAGAACGGATTTGCTGCAACATTTGATTCAATTGCAGCTTCATTTGAGTAGCATCCGATAACCCAAACTTTATTTCTTTCAACGCGCGGTCTACCTGGTATGAATGATAATCGTCATAAAAACCCGCCGCAAAATGCTCATGTGCTTGCGCTATAATAGCTAAGAGTTCTTCTTCCTCTCTTTTTGCACGGACGCTTATCTCTTCTGCGACTTTCTGAAAATGTTTACATATTGCACCTTCCCCAAAAGCCATTAGCCACCGTCTTCCTTGCGGCGTATTTACCTTTTCAAAAAAACTTGTTAATTCATTTAAAATAAAGCTTATCGGCAGTTCTTTTTCTAGATTATGCAAACCTGACCTCATATGTTGTCGGTAAAAATACATCCCACTGGAAGCATTTTCACCTAATACCAAGAGAATTTCTTTTGGCTGCCCCAGTTCATGCTTTTCAATAAAGAAATGCTGAGTGTCGCCTTGATACTGAGAAATGGAAGGGTTTTGAGGGAAACTCATACTGTCAAGACATTCTATAAAAAATCCTCCATTTGGATGTTTTATAATAACATCAGGTAAAAACAATTCTTCAAGGGCATCTGGGTTGTATTTGAAAAGTACAGGCACATATCCCATGGAGCGAGTTGAACCAGAGCAAATTCTTTTGCCGTCGGTATCGTACCCCAACATCTTTCTTCCTTCATCTTCATAATTTCGCTCTACATAGTTAAATTGTGAAAGAGGAAAATCGTCTCTGAAGGGCTGTATTCTGTCAATTGTCATACGATCAAATACCTGAATCAAATACTCTCCATTTACGATCAGCGCGCCAGTAGTTACGGCAGCGGACAGCATATTTCGGAAAAGACAAGAATGGACAACATCGTCATTGTCAATAAATATCCAATATAGTTTCTCTCGAGCGACCGCTTTTTGTAACGCAGAGTCTGGCCCGAAAAGATTTATGAGATCTCCCAGCAACAGCCTTCTTGTAATAGCACAGCCGACATTATACTTATTCGATTTAATGAAGTAGTTCTGCAGGCCATTTTCTTCAATAGCATGATTTAATGCCGCCATATCTGCGCATCTAGACTCAGAATCATCATCGTCCACTCTAAAAACCGTAAAGACTTGAGCGCCCTCCTCATGGGTTTTGCCTGCTGCGCATGATAATGATTTTACCAGATCGGACATAAAAGGAACATTACAGTGCACAGGGACAAGGACTGCTAAAGCGACGCCGGTCAACGCTGTCGATTCTCCAAGCCTTGTACTTGGATCAATAGCGCCAAAGCAAGGGCTAATCCCGAGCATAACTGAGAAACAAATTGTTTTAGAGACTTTCATTTTTAAACCCATCTAAAATTAATAGTAACGATTTTGCCTTATTATATTAAAATGTCAAGACTCTTATCGATAAAATATTTTGGCTAATTACCAGTAAAATGCTAGAGCCTGTTAAAGCGCTTGCAGCGATGATTTACTGTTTTAAATCAATCTGTCACTGTCAACCAGCAACAGTTCTAACGGCATATGAGAGAATCCGCACGTAGACTTCAAAAGACTTGAAAAAGAAACATAACGAGAAGAATTTTTGTTCTGCTTTCATGACGACGACAAAAGCTAAATCTAAAGCCATTAAGTTCTGGTCGTCCATGCGCTGATAATAAAAAACCTCCATCCCATATGGAACAGAGGAAATATTTAACTTGCGACGCTTAATTTTTCTTAGCTGAAGATTCTTTAAACTTATCCATGCTCTCGGAAAAGCGAGTTTTTAAAAGATCGACTATCTGAGAACCAGTCGAAGTAATCATTTCGGCGATTTGTTTGCCGTGAGAAATGTTCCTATCGATATTCTCTTTTATTTTATCGGCTGACGCTCTGAATTGATCCTGTATTTTGTTTAGGTCAAAGGCTCCTTTACAGGAGCCGGACGTTCCGCCAATCATTTGCTTGACAAAGCTTGTTTGCAGTTTCGCTATGCTGTTCAACATCTCGAGCGACATTTTGTTTATGTTCGAGGCTGTTTCCATACCGTTTTTGATCGCCTCAGACATTTTGCTTGGATCGTAGGTGCAAAATCCTTTCTTTTCTTTAGTATCAGTTGCCATCTTGTTATTACTCCTTCCCTCAACAGTCCCGCCTCCTCCAATACCTTTGGCTGCATCCGCTTGAACCGCGGGTGCAACACAGTGCGCAGATTTTACTTTTTTATCCATAAAAATATAAATAAATACGCCTAAAATTATTTGTAACACATCTTGAAAAATAAAGCAAATATAATTTTACAAAATTATACATTTTTCATGAGATACAAATAAACGCCGATTAATTACTATCGCATCTATCCTCAGATCGTAGCCGGTATATATAGGGGTTCCCTTTAAAAAATGCAAAGCCGCACTTTGGATTCTTTTGTATTTTTGTCGGTCTATGGCAAAAAGCGCCTGATCCAATGTCGGGCGATACTTTACTTCAACGAATATAATGGCATTTCCTTTTTTGCATATGATATCTACTTCGCCGTGCTTACACTTGTATCTCAGCTTGAGGATGCGATAGCCTTTTACCAACAAAAAAGCTGCAGCCAAATACTCAGCAAAAATTCCCTTAATATAGGTTGTCTGTAACGCACGTTTCATATCCTGTTTCATTGCGATTGCTCAAGCATAAGCGCGTTTGAGCGCATAATCCATATTTAAACCCGAAGAAATTGAAAAAACTGTATTTAATATAATATTCCTTTAATCTATAGAGGTTATAAATATTTTTGATTTTCTTGTTGGAAAATCGGCGGCTAACTCAAGCTGGCGTGTCATTTTCAAAACGGGGCTGTGTTATTCAGTCCTGGCATACAGTGTTGAGATAATAGCTTTTTTATGATAACTTCGCCGCGAGATTTATGAAACCGGGATGCAGGAGCCTATGTCTTTAGGGCAATTCATATCACACAGAATGCTTATGGCAGGCTTTTGTTTCTGCGTTTTTGCCATGGTTGGTTGCGGCGTAAAAAATCAAGAATCGCTTAAATCGACTATATCAGAAGCAGTTCTTGCTCCCAAAATAGATAAAATCGAAGATTCTGAACGTGTTGATCTTACCCCTATTAAAGAAGATAACATTGTTAATAAGACGATAGTCATTGTTTTGCCCAATTCAAAAGAGGCGGATCAAATATTGAATGGAGCGACGCTGGCTCTTAAAAACAGCGGCCTCAAAGAAGTTGCCCTAGTTTTTATGCAAGCCGGTAAACTTGCGGAATGTAAGCTGAAGGTTGCGAACGCTATACTGATCGGTTTTGCGGCAGACAAAATCCCGGAAGCGATTAACGTCGCTGAAGAAAACGATATTCCGTTGATAAGTTTGTCAAAATGTGCAGGAAAAAACTGCGCCGGCGTGTACGCGCTGCGAGACCGCGTAGAAGAAGAAGTTTTTTTTGTTTGTGGCCACGCGATATCGAAAGGTCTGACTAATTTAGCCATTTTGGCGCCGGGCGGACAATACAGCGATAATTTTATGACAGAGATTGCTCAACAGGCGTCCATTAATGGTAAGAGCGACTTGAAATTTGAAATAATCAACTATAATAATCCCGCAAATCTCGGCAAACTGCGCGAATTCAACGGTCAGGCCGTTGTTGTCATTGCTAAAGGTGCTAAACTTATAAATATTCTGGATTATTTAAATCGAGAAACCATAAATCTAGGCAGGTGGCAAATTTTTGGCCTTAGCCATTGGTTCTTGGAACCTACGGCAAGGTTACATCCTACGTTAAGTAACGCCCAATGCTGTTCGATAAATCTCCAAAAATACTCGAATTTCCGCGACGAATATTGTAAGCATTTTAATAAAGAGCCGGGGGATGTTGCTGTGACAGCGTTTGATGTGATTTCTTTTCTGATTAAAGAGTCTAAAGAAGGCTCGGTATTGAATCAAGAATATGATGGCATAGATGGGATTTATAACTTCTCTTGTAATAAAAAAGGCGAAGCCGTTGCTCAGCGTACTCGCAGGACAGTTCCTTTAGCGTCGCAAGAAGATCTTAGCGACGAACTGCCATCAATTTAAAAAGCTAAATTCTAAATTATGTTATAGAGAGGCGTGAGCGGTTGACGCAGTCAAAAAATCTCTCATTGTAGTGAATACGCGTTTACCTCCGCCAAACGCTCAAATTTGTAAGGTTAAACCCTATTATGGCGGTTGTTTTCGCGTAACAGAAAGTCTTTAGGGCAAAGCAGTAGCTTAGTGTCAGGCGCGCAGGGATTAATAATTAAATGCTACCCGACGAAAGGATGTAAGCGGTGCGTTTTTTCGTTTCATTAAAAACCGAACATTATTTTTATAGCCCCGACGACGAAAGGAAGGTGGTGGGGGCTTCCATCCAGGCTAGGCTGGCACAGATCAGGCGATTTGATTTATTCGCTGAGCTTGCCAAAACTTATTTAAGAACAAAAACGCCGCATTCGCCAGCCAATTGGCAAAAATAT
>JAIRWN010000018.1 GCA_031268985.1 Holosporales bacterium | reverse complement strand
ACGACTCAGAAAGTTTGTCAAGCTGATGGAACACCCCTTGAGAACAACTGTCTGACACTATACTTTCTTCCCCCAAAGATTTGTCAGCCTCTCCCCCTAAAAAATCTTCGCAATCGGCTACAAATTATTGCCTTTCTTGTTTTGAAGGCTTTAGGAACAACAAAAATAAGACTGCCAAAGAAGCTATGCCGGCGTTTACGGAGAAAGCTACGCTTGCCCCGCATTTGTCCCACAGATATCCCATAAGCATGCTGGAAAAACACATGCCCATCGCACAAGTGATATTAAATATGCCAAAAGTCGTTCCTCTTAAATGTTTTAATGAATAATCCGATACCATTGCATATAACGTCCCCTGAGTTGCTCCAAAATGAATGCCGTAAACAATGATACCAAGCACGACTTGCCAAATCTGAGTCGCTCTTCCAAGGA
The DNA here is from genome assembly GCA_031268985.1 of Holosporales bacterium. GTDB lineage: Bacteria > Pseudomonadota > Alphaproteobacteria > UBA3830 > JAIRWN01 > JAIRWN01. The sequence goes on along the minus strand of JAIRWN010000018.1, from coordinate 19,847 downwards.
TAGCGCAAGATACGATCATTAAAAGGAATCCAGCTATCAAAAACTGCTTTCGATCTGTTTTGTCGGACCAAATTCCGACCATCTTGGATGCCGGCGTGTAAGCGAAATACATAATCGCAAGCATCAAAGGCTGATATTGCACTTCAAGCCCCAAGGTCTGAGCACGGTAAACCAAAAACGATTCACTGAATCTCGACATCATAAACGCCAAGCAAACAAATATGAAATGCCAATATTCACGGCCAAGCTCTCGCATATCTTCGCGTTTCATTGGAAAACCTTTCCTTTTTTTAAGCGCAGTAATATCCGCAGCGTCTTTAATGCCAAAGCAAAGAAGTGTTACCGACAATACTATTGGGATTATTGCAATTATATAAACAAACCTTATCGACGCCTCGTCCCCACCTAAAGTTTGCAAAATTTTCCAGCAAAATATGCCGCCAATTGTCGATCCAAGCGTCGCCATCCCTTGGCGAAGACCGAAACACGTCCCCTTCATCCCTTTCGGCGAAGTATCCGCGACCATAGCGTCCCTCGGCGTATCTCGCAATCCATTTGCAACACGCTCTACGGTTTGAGCAGACATGTACGTGAAAACGCTGCTTGCCATCATAAAAATCGGCTTCGTAAATATCGCTGCACCATAGCCAATTAATATAAATATCTTTCTTCGGCCGATATAATCGCTAAGCACTCCAGAAAACAATTTTATGACATAAGCCAACGCTTCGGTAATACCACGCACAAGACCAAGATCGAAGCTGTTCCCGCCTAAGAGGCCTATTATAAAAATCGGCGACAGACTCGATATCACAGAAGACGATGAATTCATAAGTAAGCTTACAAACGACAAAACCCAGATCGTTTTAGGGATCTTTCGGATAAGCCCTGTAACAGAGAAGCCTTCTTTTACGGGCTGATTGTCTTTCACCATAATCATTCTTGATTAACAGCTACGCAATCGCTGACTACATTTAATAGCACGCATACGTTCAGCTGTAAAATTAAATTATTAAGACTTTACGGAGATTCACACAAAGAATTGCTGCCGAATAAATCAAAGAAAGACCCAAAAAGACGCGTCGATTACGTCTCCGGTATAGCGCGGATTAAATCGAGAACATGTTTGCGCGTTTGGGAGTTTTCTATGAAATAGTAAGCCTTCAGCAAATCTCTTGTTTCTTTTTTGGACAAGATATCCTCATCGTACGCCGAACCATCCTCAAGCAGCGAACATTCAGGACCGACTGAGCATTTCGGTTCAATTCCTTCAAAGAAATGACTTATGCTGGTGTTTAAAACTTTGCTTATAGCAAACAACCTGGCTGCGCTGATTTTGTTTATACCTTTTTCGTATTTTTGCACTTGCTGAAAAGTAACGCCAAGTCTTTCAGCCAATTTTTCTTGGCTCAGCCCCACGAACAATCTTCGCAATTTAAGCTGATTACCTATATGCTTATTTATGTCCATAACATGCCTGGCAGAAACTCGAGGCGGATTATCACATAGCGATAAATGATTTGCCACAAATCACAGGTGGTATTTTTATAAATTGGCACAACTATAAGTTGTCTCCGCCACAAACAAAGGGCGCGCTCGTGCGGCAGAACTCATAAATAAAAGAACAGAGGACGTCTCGATTGATTTTTGGAAACAGTCGATTATCTCAGCAATTTCGCCAGGCTGAACATCACTTCTGATATCTCGTTACCAAATTCTTTTCCATAGTTCATAAAACCGTGTATTGCGCCGGCGACATTTATATTATGTACAGGCACGTTGACGCTTTCCAATTTCTTGATAAATTCTAACTGTCCATCCAGCAGGATGTCACATCCTGCCGAGACAACAATTGTCCTTGGGAATATGCCGGGATCTTCGGCTAAAAGCGGATAAACGTATTTATTGTTAGAAACATCAGGGTTGTTCAACTTCTCGCCTGTGTATAGGTAATTGTAATACTTGATCCAATCTACCGTCAGGGCATACCCACGCCTAAAGACATTGAACGACGGGGATTCAAAATTGCTAGTCAACGCCGCATAGAACAAAATTTGAACATCCGGTTTTCTGTCATACAAAATTTCATGTAGTTTCAAACATAAGGCTGCACATAAGTTCCCTCCGGCGCTGTCCCCAGCGATGATAATTCGCGACGACCTGCCCTTTTTTTTCACACACCATATATAGGCGCTTAAAACATCTTTCAGCTGTATTGGAAACCTAAATTCCGGCGCAAGCCTATAGTCCAATGCCAGCACATCAGTCCCGAGAGCCTTTACCAATCGCCTGCAAAAACGATCATGGGTATCCAAATCGCCTTGTATCCCGCCTCCGCCGTGGACAAATAGCAAAATGCCGCTCTCATGCCCAACCTCAGATGAATATAACCGCGTCGGTATTCTGTAACCATCGTTTATGCTGTCTATGAAAAAATCTTCAGTGGAGCGTACAGACTCTTCTTCACCAGCATGATCAACAGAAAATTTATTGGAAATCTGCCTGACAAACTCCATACCAACGCCATCTGCAACGAACTTGTCGTACGTCGCTTTAAGCGTCTCGAAGGTAAAATTTTCCATCGGAACGAGAAAGTCTACAATTTTTTGTGAAGCGGGACTCAGCCACGTTTCATAAAGCATTATTAAAGCCCAAATAACGCGTTTAGCCTAGCGGAAAAAGCCGTTCACGGCAATCTAAATGATTATGTTTGCCACCCTGCTTGGATTGGAGAGCGGAGCCATTTAATGTTAAAATATAGCCATGGAAGAACCCCAATGGTTAACGAATTTAAAGAATTTTGTCGCTCGTGCGCCAAAATCTCCCGGCGTTTACAAGATGATTTCGATCGAACGAGAAATCATTTACGTAGGCAAAGCAAAAAATATAAAAAATCGAATTAGAAGCTATACCAATTTCGACAGCCTACCCAAACGCCTTCAACTGATGGTTTCAATGATTGATATAGTTGAGTTCGAAACGACGGTCAATGAACTCGAAGCCCTGTTCCTTGAAGCAAGTCTTATCACCAAACACAACCCCAGATTTAACGTTTTGCTTAAAACGCCTAAAAACTATAATTATATCTCAATTAGCAAGCATAAATATCCTCGTATAACAAAATCCAGAGAGTCCGGAGAAATCAAGAACTGTCGACGATTTGGGCCGTATTATTCCGGAACAGAAACAAACATTGTCCTGGATTTTCTTACTTCAGCCTTCAATATAAGGACATGCGCCGATAGGATATTTTCATCGAGATCCAGGCCGTGTTTGAAATACCACATCAAACGTTGTTCTGCTCCATGTTGCGCCAGGATATCTGAGGCTGATTATACGGCAAACGTTCAAAGTATAACCAAGTTTCTTAGTGGACAAAGTGCCGATTTACAGGCGGATTTGAACAGAAAGATGCAAGAATCAAGCGCTGACATGAAATATGAAAAAGCCGCTGCTTGCAGAGATCAAATAAGGTTTTTAACAAAAATTCAGACTGTTCAAAACATACACATAAACATAAGCGTTTCCTTGGATGTAATTGGGCTAGCGCACTCCGCCGCAGGTTGTTGCGTTCAGGTTAACTCATATCGTCATGGCGTGCTGAACGATAACAGGCCATACCTTATAGACATTACTGAGAGCGATCTAAGCAAAGAATATTCTCCCGAATTTATTTTGACAGAATTTATGAAGCAGTACTACCAGTCGGCCTTTGTGCCAGATCTGATATTTACTTCTCATGAACTTAACGACCCGACCTTGATAAAGCAGTTCATCAGCAAACAAGCCGGCCATTTGGTAAAAATGCAAACCCCTAAGTTGGGGAACAAACGGAATATCGTTATGGCTTCAGTCATAAAGGCGCAAGCTAATTTAGCGGCACCTAAAACAAAAGAAGATTCAGCCGCTGCGGATTTGCTTGCCAAAACGCTAGACATACCCAAGCTGACACGCATAGAAATCTATGATAACAGCCATATTCAAGGAAGTTTTGCTTACGGCGCTATGGTTGTATACGAGGTTGGCAAAGGCTTTAATAAGGACGAATACAGATTGTTCAAGATGCAAAAAAATCGTGGGGACGACTACGTAATGATGGCAGACATGCTTGAGCGTAGACTTTCCGGGCGGCACACAACAGACCATCCCAGTCTAATCATCATCGATGGAGGTAAAGGGCAACTCAGCGTCGTACAGAAGCGCATTAAAGAGTTTGACAACAAAATCATATCGATCGCAAAAGGAAAAAACCGCAACGCCGGAGACGAAACGATTTACTATAATGGCAACGCGCTTGAAATAAGCAAAAACTCTCCGCCTATGCATTTTCTGCAGCGACTAAGAGATGAAGCTCATAGATTTGCAATTTCTTCACATAGAAAAGCAAGAGCGAATTACGCAACAAAATCCATCCTTGACGAGATCCCAGGTATAGGAAACAAACGCCGCCAAGATCTTCTTATTTATTTCGGATCTGTTGCAAACATGCTCGCCGCCAGTATCGCTGATCTGTCAAGAGTCAGCGGTATAGGCAAGGAGATAGCGCAAAACATATTTAAATTCATGCATAAAACTGATAAAAATTAGTCATGAATTATGAAGTATTTATCTTGGTTCCCAATATTCTGACTTCGTTTCGCATAGTTTCGATAGCGGCGATTGTTGTTTGTTTTTATATTCGCAATAATTTTGCCAGCTGGCTTGCTGCGGCTTTATTCATACTTGCATGTTTAACCGATTTTCTCGACGGTTTTATCGCAAGACACTGGAATCAGGGGTCTAAGCTCGGGCAGCTTTTGGATCCAATTGCCGATAAACTTCTGGTTGTCGTAACCATTTTGATGTTAACGGAAGCCGGAAAAATTAGCAGTTTTGAGCTGATCCCCGCAATAACAATAGTAATGCGAGAAATCTTGATTTCAGGGGTAAGAGAGTACTTATCGTCGGTTGGCAAAGAATTGCCTGTAAATAAACTTTCTAAGTGCAAAACATTTATACAAATGATGTCCATGGTTTTGCTTATATTGTCTGACGTCTCGCTTAGTCATTACCCACAAGAAATGCATTCTGTTGGAATAATAAGCCTGTGGATCGCCGCTATCATAACAACAGTAAGCGGCGTTGGTCATCTGATCGCGGGGCTATCCTACATTTCTTCAAAGAATTAGTCGGAAAATAACTTATGAAAAACATCAAATCCTGGGTCACGTGGAGTATTGCGAACGCATTTTTTCTATACGAAGTGGTTCTGCGCGTTTCGCCAAGCACTATGACCGATGACCTTATGCTGCACTACGGTATAACGACAAGCGTGCTTGGCATAACCATTTCGTTTTTTTACTACTCTTATGTCGTTTTGCAGATTCCATGCGGGCTGATTTTGGACAAACTTGGCCCAAGGAACCTTATAGGCATATCCGTGATATTGTCTGTTTTTGGGTCGATTTTGTTTGCTTTAACGGACAGTATACTCGTCGCACAGTGCGGACGTTTCCTGGTTGGCGCGGGGGCCTCCTGCGCGTTTATATCAAGCCTTCAAATCGCTTCAACGGTTTTTCCTGCCAGATATTTCCCTATATTTGCCGGTATAACAAACATGATGGGAACTTTTGGCGCCCTCTGCAGCGGCTTTCCTGTAGCAAAATTCGTAAATGTCGTTGGTTGGCAGAAAACAATGCTTGCCCTTGCATTAGCGGGAATAATTCTTGCCGTATTGACTTTTGCTTTTGTTCCAAAAACCATAAGAATACCGGAAAATATGGGCATGCAAAAAAGTTTCACATCAATACTTAAAAAGGTCACAAAAAACAAACAGATTATATTGTCAGGTTTAGTCGGAGGATTCATGTATCTTCCAGTCTCAGTATTTTCGGAACTATGGGCAATTCCATTTTTTATGACTAAGCACAATGTCAACAACGAGGTTGCTTCTCTGGCAGCTTCATCGCTTTTTATTGGATTTGCAATTGGAAGCATTCCGATAGCCCTTATTGCCAAAAAGGTTCGCAGCTACACGAAAACTATGCGTTTTTCAATGGTTTGCACCGCAGCATTGTTTTTCGCCTTAATATACTCGCAAAGCATGTGTTTTTCTTTTGTTATTGTATTCTTAATAGGAATTTTCACCGCGGCTCAGGTAATTATATTCACATGCGCTAGAAATAATGCATCTCCCAGAAACTCGGGGACTGCAATTGCGCTTGCCAATGGGCTGGTAATGTTGGCAGGATCGATTTTTCAACCCGTATTCGGTATCTTATTGGACTTTTTTTGGGCGGGAAAAACATCAGAATCTGGCATAAGGCTGTACGACATTTCGTGTTACCAGCAAGCTATTATAACCTTACCGATTTGCTTAGTAGCAGCCTACGTTCTGTCGATTTTCATAAAAGAAACCATAAATATAGAAGGAAGCGCGCATTAGCAAACTTTCTTGGAAATTATACATGGCTTGGTCTATAAGTAAAAGAATGGCGGTTTAAAGCGGAGGGAACATATGCGTTTTTCTGGTTGTTTTATCCCCACATCGAAGGAGACTCCGGCTGAAGCGCAAATAGTTTCGCATCGGCTTATGCTCCGTGCAGGAATGATAACTCAAACTGCAAGCGGGATATATTCTTGGTTGCCATTGGGAGTACGCGCTCTAGGTAAAGTTGCAGACATTGTTCGCCAAGAGCAGAATGAGATTGGCGCTAACGAGGTCTTAATGTCAATTGTACAACCCTCTGAGCTTTGGAAAGAAAGCGGAAGAGAGCAGTCGTACGGCGAAGAGCTTTTGAGGTTTAAAGACCGACGCCAAAGAACCTTGCTTTACAGCCCTACCAATGAGGAACAAATTACAGATATTTTCAGAAAATATATCCGAAGCTATCGAGATTTGCCTAAAAATTTTTATCAAATACAGTGGAAATTTCGAGATGAAATTCGTCCGAGATTTGGGGTTATGCGTGGGCGCGAGTTCTTGATGAAAGACGGATACTCCTTCGACCTTAACGTAGAGCAAGCAAAGAAAACATATAAAAATATTTTTACGGCTTATTTAAAAACCTTCAAGCGTATGGGGTTGACTCCAATACCTGTGCAAGCTGACTCTGGCTCTATTGGCGGAGATATGAGCCACGAGTTTCACATACTTGCTTCAACCGGAGAAAGCCTTTTGTACTATGATAAAAAAATTTCTGAGTTTGATTTTAGTTCGCCGGATGTTTTTAAAAAATTTTCAAAAGTATACGCAGCCTCCGAAGACAAACATGACCCGGACAACTGCCCCGTTCATAAATCTGACTTAGAGCAATCTCGCGGAATTGAGGTGGGGCATATATTCTACTTTGGAACCAAGTATACAAAGTCAATGAACGCCACGGTGAGCGACGCGAATGGGAATCAAATATATCCGGAAATGGGCTCATACGGGATAGGAGTTTCGCGCCTGCTTGGAGCAATAATAGAAGCTAATCATGATGACAAAGGGATAATCTGGCCAAAAGAAATTACCCCATATCAAATCGGTTTGATTAATCTTTCTGTCGACAATGAAGTTTGCACAGCCCTATCAGACAATGTTTACCAAGGCCTCGTCAAGCAAAACATCGAGGTGCTTTATGACGACAGAAACGAACGCGCGGGCGAGAAAATGGCTGATATGGATTTAATTGGCGTTCCTTATCAAATAATAATTGGACAAAATTCAATTGCCAATAAAACTATTGAAATAAAAAATCGCCGCACAGGCGAAGTGAGCAAAGTCGAGCAACATGATATTATAAACGTCGATTTTGGCAAGATCAATGAAGCAGAGCTTTATAAAAAATGATCTGAAAATATTTAACGGTTGCTGTTACGAATGCCTCCTGACATGTTGATTTTACAAGCAACCCGTGCGCAATGATCTTCAGCAACGCATATTCCACTGTTCGTGGGGCTATTTTTGTTATTGTAGCGCTTATTTTAGCGGCAGCTAGCTCATTCATAGTATAGCAGTAGCTCTAAGCATACCGTTGTACATCTAAACTGGCGTCGTGTTATAATTCTTCCTAATATGCAGATGCATTAAAAAGCTAGTTATTGCTTGTTGGAGGAATATTGGCACTTACATCTTTGGAATGCTCCGTAGCTTGGCGGTATCTTCGATCAAAACATAAAGACGGCTTTATATCAGTAATTGCTGGCTTTTCCTTCTTAGGAATAGCGCTCGGCGTTGCAACGCTGATTATAGTGACCTCAGTTATGAATGGGTTTCGTCATGAATTTATGTCGCAAATAATTGGCTTTAACGGTCATATGTCTTTGCACGCCAGCAACGGCATTGCCGAATACAACGAAATCGCAAACAGCCTTAGGAAAAGCAGCAATCAAATATCAACTATCACGGCATTGATAGAACGACAAGCTATGTTCGTCACAAAAACCCAAGTAATCGGAGGGGTAATACGTGGATTAGATTCGCTTCAATTGAAAAATCTATTCGCTGCCAAGCTTATAGCAGGCGAGCTTTATTTTGATAACGACGACAAAATTATCATAGGAAAATATTTGGCGAACCGGCTTAATGTTTGTGCAGGAGACGAAGTAAAGATCATTACGCCGGAACTGAGCGAGGGTGGATTTGGTTATATACCCCGCGCCAAAACCTTCAATGTTGTAGGGATCTTTTCCACCGGAATGTACGAATACGATAATTCGATCGGTTTTATATCGCTAAGCTACGCTCAAAAGTTGTTCGACTTACCCAATATGGTTACCCAATTTGAAATAACCGTATCAAGCCCCGATCTCTCAAATAAAGTCAAAGCCATTGTGCAAAAATCGGCTGACCGATACGGACTTACAGTTTTGGACTGGCAAGAAAGAAATAGCGCCTTCATGAATGCGGTCGCCGTTGAAAGAAACGTAATGTTCCTTATCCTGACGCTTATTGTTATGGTTGCCAGCTTTAACATAATATCCTGCATGGTCATGCTGGTACGTGAAAAATCTCGCGCCATTGCCATATTACGTACAATCGGAATGCAAAGATCCTCCGTTATGCGAATTTTTATGATGGCCGGATTTTTAATCGGCGGCATAGGAACCTGCCTCGGCGTTACCATCGGTCTGCTATTTTCCTATAACATAGAGCATATCCGCAAGCTGATGGAGTATCTCTTAAAAACAAACTTATTTTCAGCGGAAGTGTATTACTTATCAAGGCTTCCTGCAGAAATTAACGCAAACGAAGCGCTGATTACAACGGTAATTGCATTGTTGTTGTCTTTCTTATCGACGATTTATCCGGCTTGGCGCGCAAGCAGAATTGATCCGGCAGAGGCGCTCCGATATGAATAACCGTTCCGTTGTCTTAGAACTTAAAAACATAAAAAAAGCTTTCTCACAGGGCGACAGCGCAAAAATCGATGTAATTAGAGCGGTTAATCTTTCGCTTTATCGCGGAGAAACCGTCGCCTTGCTGGGACCATCCGGATCCGGCAAATCAACGCTGCTTCACATTGCTGCTTTGTTGGATAAATGCGACAGCGGTAAAATTATCGTTGACGGGCAAGACTGCTCGTCAATTAATGATCGTGAAAAAACGAACATACGCCTTTCAAAGATTGGTTTCGTATACCAATTTCATCATCTGCTTCCGGAGTTTACTGTAATGGAGAATTTGTTGCTGCCCCAATTGCTGGCAAAAACGCCACTGAAACAAGCAACTTATATTGCAATGGAACTGCTTGAAAAAGTTGGCCTTAAGCCTAAAGCGTCTCAACGAACAAATTTACTTTCGGGCGGCGAGCAACAGCGTGTTGCAATTGCCAGAGCTCTGGCCAACTCACCCAAGATACTCATCGCAGATGAGCCTACCGGTAATCTGGATGAAAAAAACGCACTCAATGTCATGCGGGAACTTATTTCACTTGCAAAAACGAAGATTGCTGGCGTCATAATTGCAACCCACAATCCCCAATTTGCGTCTATGATGGACAGAAACATAAATTTACAAGCAGATTGTAAGGCTCATATTTACGAACCTTAAATATTGCCAGAATCCAAAATGAATTAAGGGATATACTCCACTGCTCTCTGACGCAAGAAATCCAGAGCGGCGATTATGTCTTCAACAACAAAATAACTTGGCCACAGATTACCCGCCCTTGCTATGATATTTAGCCTGGTTAGGGACAGCTCAAATGCATCTCTAATGGGAGTGACGCAATATTTTTTGATCTCTATAAGAGCACAAATGGTCGAGAATCCATAATGATCTAGTCCTGACTCTTGAACTGAAGCCAATTCTCCTGAACCAGTACGCATCCCTGTTTTTAATCCCAGATATTCCCTTAACATGCCTTCCAACCTTTTCTTCCAACGGATCGACTCGCGCTCATTGAAAAAACCTGATTTTAACCTGATTTTAAAGCGCTTGCGAAACTGGTTGTATACTCATTAAATCCGAAAATAGAATCAAGTTCTTCTTGCGGATTTTCCTTAACAATCCGTACGTTCGCGCAAACAGGCATCAATTCCGCAAGCATGGTTAATTGGAATTGAACCGCCAATTGCATTGCTTCTTGTTTTGTTAAAACACGCGCGTCCAAAGCTGAAAAAAATGACGCGATCTGAAAGAACATGGAGTAATGCTCCCGTTTGTCACCACAGGTTAGGCGCTGGTCTGCGAAAGCATGACCCGACTCATGTGCAGAAACAGACATTGCCTGTGCAACACTGCTAACTGCAACCCTTATCTTGCGATCGGAACCAGAATAATACCCAGCAAACAAATCGCTTTTAAGACCATTTTCTTCCCTGAATTTTCTTGTTGACTCAGCTTCCGGCAAATCTATAAGAATCACCCCTTGCTCAACGATACGACGAAAAAAAACAACTTCTGATTCGTCAAGACTAAACTTACGCCCCATATCATCAATAACCATCGAATATTTTGCCCGGAAAAGCGACATCGGATCTTCCGGTAACTGATCTGGAGAACGTAGCATTCCACTTACTTCAGCAAATTGACGCAACAAATGCTCTTGAATTGAAGACAGACCATCAAAGAAAACATCAAACTCAGCCCCAAAATCTTGAGGAAATTCTTCTACAACAACAGGACCGCCGCTGAGCACTCTCGGACAACCTTGCATATGAAGAATCACTCTAAGAACATGAGGACGAACTACTGTTTGATAAAAAAAATCTCCTGGGGCATTCGTAAAGATTTATATGAGCCACTGGCACAGTGAAATAATCCAAATCTTGATCAAAAACCAGGGCAGGTTCCCGAGACTCGCCTGTCTCTCGACCAGAAACAACCGAGTCAGCAGTTGCTTCAGGCCCACCTCCGGCGCTGGGCTTTTATGATAATGTAAGTGTCAGCGTAGATCTATCCACAGAAGAAATTGATACCGCAAAAGCAAGAGGTGGCGGCAAAACCCGAACCGCAGCCGCTTTAACCAAATCATCATATAAAAAACCAAAAGGCGTACTATTTTCCGTAGCCGGACGACTAGCTTGACTTGAAAAGTTTGTAGACAAAAGTAGTAAAACTGTCGATATAACTTTTTTCATTTTTTATTTTCCTATGCTACACAACCATATGTGGTAATAAATTATTTGTCAACAAAAAATAATGTCGACCATACAACCACAAAATGGCTAATGTTCACTATTTCTTCGACTTAAACATTTCATGAAGAGGCAGATATGATACTGTCCCGTTGTCGCCCAGTTTTCGCCCAACAAGAATTTTCTGGGTACGCGATAATATTTTCTCAAAAGTTTCTATATAGATGCGCTTCATTGTTATTGCAGGAGCTTGTTTATATTGCTCAAAAACGTCGCTGAACCGTTGGGCAAGACCTTTTGCCTTCGAGACTATGACGCTTTTCTTCGCTTGAGCCTCGTTTATTATTTTACCAACCTCCCCTCGAGCCCTAGCCGCAATATCCCTGGCATAAGCATCCGCTTGGTTTATTTCACGTTGTTGATCTGCTTGGGCGCGCTCTACATCGCGGAAAGAATCGATAACCGAAGCCGGAGGTTCCACGTTTTGAAGCTGGACCTGGATAACTTCTACACCCATTTTATATAAATCCATTACGCCCTGAAGACGCTTTTGCGCAAGAGCATTGATCTCGCTTCTACCTTCGGTTTGAGCGAACGCTATTGGCGTCTGGCCGATGATTTCTCTCATTATGCTTTCGGCCACTGCTCCAACCGTAACATCGGGAGATCTTGCGTTAAACAGGTAGTCCTCAACCCCATCGTCTTTTATTCGCCATAAAACCGTGAATGTAACGTTCGCGAGATTCGAGTCGCCTGTAAGCATGCATCCTTCTTCATTTAATCCCTCTGAGTTACGGCTGTTTTTCCTGGCTCCGATATCTATCCGGTTAACTGTTGTTATACTTTGGACAATCACTTCCTCAAATGGATAAGGCAGCTTGTAATGCAGCCCGGGACCGGAAGTGCGAACCCACCGACCAAACCTCAGAACAACTCCTTGTTCGTCCGGACTTACTTGGAATACACCACTGACAAACCAAATGAAAACAAGCGCCGGCAGCAACAGCCATGCCGACCCGATGACGCTCTCGGGATTCCCTTTAGGTCTCTGACCAAATTTCTTGAGTTTATCTTTCAAATCTTTAAAAGATCTGTCCCATCCTTGCTTTTTCCAAGGATTTTCACTTTGTTTCCACGGATTGTCTTCGTCGTTAAGAGGCATGTCTTGAATCGGCGTTTACAATAATTAACTACAGTTTACCACGTACCCATAGCTAATTTAAACCGTCTTCCGAATATTTTTAAGACTTTTACATTTTTTTACTAATTATGAATATAATCATAAGAAAAATATTTTAAAAATAGACACAAAAAATTGAAAAATGTTGCCTTGCCTTAAAATACCCCACCTTTTGTTGTCGACCCTTCTTCTCGCTTCCTGCAGTAGCGTAAAAACCCAAACAAGTCCTGGTCGTTCAGATCTGTATAGGCAAAATACGATATTGACAAACTCGAACAATGTAACAGCCAAAGACCTGCTTATTGTTGACAGATTAAAATTAAATGCAACAGGAATCCTCAAAAAAGCTTTTTCTGCCGAAGAAATGCATCGAGACTTTACGCTAAAAGAACTCGATTTTCTTTTAAAACTGCTGAAAAAACGCTTCATTGAAAGCAAAATACCTAAACATGAGCTCAAACAACGTCTTCACCGACGCGTAGCCCGAGATCTGGCAATTATAAATGAACTAAACAAATGTTTGGAGGCCACAAAACACAACGATAATGATCGCGCTCTCTATCTTTGCAAAGAAAACAAATTATACTCCGTCATCGCCAGTTCTGCGGACATTATAAACAACCACTTTGACAGTCTTATCCAAGGAAAAATGCCGATCGGATTTAAGAAATCGCTTTACGAGATTACGATATTGGAAACCGATAAAGGTGATAAAATACTTACGGGTTCTTTCAAATCAACATGCTTGAAAGGGGTCATCATAACTATGTTGGTTGAGCTTATGGGAAGCGAAGCCAACGCTGCAGACATTGGAATTCCCTCGCGCGACGGCATAGAGTGGGCAGATTACAGCTTGGTTTTCCACACCGTTCCAATCGCTACAAGGCTCACAAAAACTGAAGTCTATCCGACTATGAGGAACTTTACATATTTTTACAAAGATAAGTTCAGTCCTCTGCAAGGCGAACTTGGTTTCCCTCACAGCGGATATTACTCAGGCGGAGACTACGAAAGGTGCTCAAGAAAAACCATATCCAGGCCAGAGGACTGCTCGTCTTGGGTGTCAAAAATTTTGGGAGCAAAGTGCGACATAACCACTTATGGCCTGATGCAATTTTTCAGGATAAAAGCGCAGAGCGGTATGTTTGATAAAGCGTGGTCAAGCAAGAGAGAATTTAAATGCCTGGATACCATGTTGGAGCCGGTGCAAACATTTAACATAAAAGAAGACGTACAGCCCGGCGACATCCTTTGTATTCGAAGGGGAAAAAAGCAAAAGGTCAACCGAGAGATAAGTTATGGCGACTCTGGACATATGGCAGTGGCATTATTCGCCACGGATACGTACATATTGGCGCTTGCTTGCACTCGCGACGCCCCTCTAATGGAAGGGATAGGCATACAAAAAATCAACCTGGAGGACGAAGAGGACAGCGACGTCATGCTTTTGAGACGCAGAGGGTAAAAAGGCGTCATTGCTTAACCAGTAATTCATGGGCCTGTATACAAAATCACCCCAGAAAACCTTGATTGACAAGTTTCTGAAACTCTTTCATAGTATAGACTCCACGCAGAGCTCGTTCCGGCGACACTTGGTTTCTTAGCCAGTCAAACGCTTGTTTCTTATAACCATCACCGTCTATCAAAACAACCGTGGTAACTCCGATCTTTTCTACATTTTGGAGCGTGAACGGATATTTTTCATCCACGCTTCCGGAAGATTCCTGCCATTTGCACTCGATAATAAGCCCATCCGGAAACTTCTCCCGATTCATAATCAGAAAATCGCACTTGCGCGAGGAGCCATAAATCGATTCCCCACACCACGGCTGTTTGGAAAATTGCTTTCCGCCTACGAATTCCCGCATAGTAAAAACTTGCTTTTTGTGGTTAATAAACTCTGTGTAACCATTTCGAATCAGAATATCCTCAACAAAACCCTCAAGCGCGTTTCCTGTCTTGTTTGCCTTCGTCCCGCCGGATATAGTTTCTAATGATAAGTTCATTGGCCTTTTTCCTTTCTTGTCCTTTGCAAGATATGAAGCGCGAAGCATCAACATTCTCCATATTGTAGCCGTCGTACAGTCGTCTTATGAACTGATTATCGCTATTCGATAACATAAACAGCACTCCGTTTTTATCAAGATCTTTACAAAAAGTTGCCAGCTTTTCATGCTCTTTATCCGCGAATCCGGAACCATCGTATGCGCTGAAAGTTTCGTGATAAGGGGGATCAAAATATACGAAATCCCCCTTTTTTGGCTCTATTTGCGAGAATCCATGCTGAAATATATCGACATTGGTAAGAAACTTTGCGCATTTCTGAAGATTTTCCGCATCAACTATCTTAGGATTATTATAGCGTCCCATTGGAACATTGAAAATCCCGGATTTGTTAACCCTATAAAGCCCATTGTAGCAAGTCTTATTCAGATATATAAAAAGCGATGCAACTTCCAGCTCGTCTGTTGCTTTCGACAACATTTCCCGCGCAGCGGCATAGTACTTTTCGTTGTGATGTTTTTTGTGTTGTTCCAGCTTAGATATGACGCCGTCAACATTGTTTCGGATCATTCGATAGGTGATGACCAGATGGAAGTTTACATCCGACAGATAGGCTTTACCGTTGCGCGGCATGCTCCAAAACAATGCTCCACCGCCAACGAAAGGCTCAAAATATGAATTGAGGTCATCCGGAGCGCGAGCAAGAAGCTCGTTTATTATTGAGCGCTTACCACCAGCCCACTTCACAAATGGACGCGCCATATCATAGCATTCAGGCATGTTTTCGTCCGAAATAAAACACAAAGTTTCATTGAATCTTTTGTTTAAAAAATGACTTTGATATTATCCTAAATTCAAATCGCAACACGTATTAAGCGCAAAACCTACAAGCGCCCATAGAAGCGGACAGGGGGTTTGCCTACTTTCCAGATGAGGTTGGAACTTCCGGAGCTTTACCTTGCGGCGCAGCGCGATCAATCTTGACCGGCGCATCTATGACCTGATCTTGCGCCGCTTGATCAATTACCGATGTGTGCTTGCGCTCGGGCTTAGAAATCGACGCCATCAATATGCAATTAAGTATGAACGTCACTGCAAGCCAATTAGTGACTTTGGTCAACAAATTCGCTTGACCTCTCGGGGTCAAAAGACCACCGGAATTTCCGCCAATTCCCAGCGCAGTATCGCCGCTTTTCTGTAAAAGAATAATCCCTATCAGGGCAAGCGTTACAAGAAAGTGCACTGCAAGCAAAAACTTCATCTGCGTTCCAAATCCGAGATCAGCTGCAGGGTAACATCAACAAAAAAATATCTCAACATTTTAATACGGCTCTAATGCGGCCAGACCTTACACATCAACGCAAGGCAAGAGTGGGCCTGGCGATTACGCGTTTTATTCGCCTTAAGTCTGAATCAACAACCTCGAAAGTCACGCCGGAGGGATGGCTAAAGATTTCGCCAATAACAGGAACTCTGTTTGCAATGGAAACGATTAGTCCTCCGACGGTTTCTATGTCCGAATCTTTGTCGTTGCCGGCGTCTCGCTCAAACTTCGTCGAGAGGACTTTCTCCGCCTCTTCAATTAACATTTTCGCATCTATAAGATATGAGCCGTCTTGTCGGCGAATCGAACTGGAAACAGACGTTCTTGCGTCGACTTGTTGAATATTACCCAACATTTTAAACATCAGCCTATCCAGCGTAACCAGGCCATCTATACCGCCAAATTCATCGACCACAAACATAAGATGCTTACCGGACGTGCGCATTTGCTCCAAAAGCTCGTCCAGCTTAATGCTTGGCGCAACAAATGTCGCTTCTTGAATAATCGTACGGATATTAAAATTCTTTGGTTTAAAGAAGAATCTGAGCACATCACGCATGTTTATAATGCCAAGGATATTGTCCAGAGTATCTTTATAAACCGGCAGCTGCAGCTTGGAGGAATCCGCCAAAGTCTTTACTAAATCTTCAAAGCTCGCGTTATGATTAATAGCGACAATTTCCGCCCTTGGCACCATTATGTCCTCAGCGGCAAGCTCTCTCAGATCCAGAACGTTGCTTAGGATAAGCTTTTCATTTGGGTTTATTTCCTCCCCGTCAGGAGTAGTTTCCTCCATAAACTCTTCAAGAGCTTTGCTGACGGTATCCTTATCAATCGTTCTGTTTCTGTAAAAAAAGTTTTTAATTTTATTAAGCAATTCTTCTCCCTTAAGCTCTGTAAGGATCAGCTATCCCAAAACTATGAAGCACGTTTGTTTCTGTACGTTCCATTATGTCTGCGTCACTGTTTTTTTCATGATCATAGCCAAGCAGATGCAAGACCCCATGTAAAATAAGGTGTGCTATATGATTGTTTAGAGTCTTTTTTTGCTCTTCAGCCTCTCTCTCTATCGTATCAATTGACAGAGCAATACTTCCTAGCAGTTGAGGAATTTCTCCGAAAGATTCATTTGAAAAAACGCCTTCAAAGGACAAAACGTTGGTTGGTTTGTCATTATCCCGGTAAATTTTATTCAGTCGTCTGATATCGTCGTCTTCCGTAAGAAGAAAGTCTACGGATGTTCCTCGGCCATAGTCTTCTAAATTAAGATAAAGCGTCGCGCAGCGGATCACTTTCCGGATAAGCGCCGACGTCTCTTTAAATCTCCATTTGGGAGACGCGGACCTGACAGAAACTACCCAGTTTCCCATTTTGAAATCAATACACTCAGAACCGTCTTCTGGCATAAAACAATAAAGTTATCGAATGAATGGTAACAAAACTCAAACCAGAATTCCACCAAGACTATGTTTATCAAGATCGGTTATGTGGACCTGCCTTTCACTTCCAATAATACCGGCCTCCGCCTCTACATAGACCGGCTGGTTATATGGCGTCCTGCCAATTATTTGGCCATCGTGACGGCCAATACGCTCGAAAAGCACTGACTGAACACTGCCGACGGTTTCACTGTTAAATTCCTGTTGCTGAGAATCCAAAAGTTCTTGAAGAATCTCCAGACGTTTCTCTTTTACTTCTTCTGGTATTTGATCCGGCATGTTTTCAGCCGGAGTATTTGGTCGCGGACTAAATTTAAAATAGTAAGATTTTGCGTACCTCACACGTTTCGCTAAGTCAAGCGTAGCCGCAAAATCATCGTCGCTTTCCCCTGGGAAACCAACGATAAAATCTGAGGACAGCGCTATTTCCGGGCAGATATCGCGCAACTTAGTAATTATATCCAAGTAAATACTGCGATCATAGTGACGATTCATCATTCGCAGTATCCGGTCAGATCCGGCTTGCACAGGAAGATGCAGCGCCGGCATTAACGATGGTATACGTCCGAAAGCTTCAATAATACGCTTGGACATATTGCAAGGATGCGAAGACAAAAACCTAATGCGCAGTATTTCTGGATAACCGGCAACTTCTTCTATAAGATCAACAAGGTCAAATTTGCCGCCATTTTCATCCACCCCTTCATAGGCATTAACGTTCTGCCCGCCTAAAGTAATCTCTTTTATGCCATTTTTAATCAGCAACTCTACTTCTTCTTTTATACCGGCAAGAGGCCTCGAGTATTCTGTCCCGCGGGTTTTTGGTACCACACAATATGAACAAAAGTTCTTGCACCCTTCTTGAACTGTAACAAAAGCGCACGGGCCCAGGTGACTGGCACCGACTGTACTAAAACATTTAAACTTTTCGTCATTGCATTCTCCGATGCTAATTATGGGAGAGTATTTTTTGACGGATCTTTGATACTGTTGCACAGCCTCTATGGCCTCCGGCAGTTTGTGCGCAGACTGTATTCCGATTACGACATCCACGTTGGCAGATCGCCGTGTTATTTCTACGCCAAGCGCTTGAGCCACACATCCGGTGACAACGATTACGAATGGGCGTTCTTTTTTAAGACGTTTTTCTCTTATTTCCTTCAACCGCCCTATATCGGAAAACAGCTTCTGATCAGCCTTATCCCTTATGTGGCAGGTATTAAATATCACCACGCCGCAGGACTCGTCTTGACAACTGTCTACCTTATGAAAGTTATGACGACCGAGTAAAGACATAATTTTACCCGAATCATAATCATTCATTTGACAACCGTATGTTTTTATCCAAACACCGTTACACATTCACAAAATACGCTATTAACAAATAGTATCTAACATTAAATACCGCACTACTTAACAAGCGCTTAAATCCGAGAGATTTCCACTCTACAGCATAAAAGCCTCAGAAATACAGATGTTTTATAGCCCAATTAGCCCCCGAGTTCACTACGCAATTGCGCTATAATTTCTTCAAGCTCTTGTTCGCTTATTTTATTTATATCAAAAGGCTTATTGGTTTTTTTGTGATCCAGAAATCCGCAAATCTTGCTAATTAGCTCTTTCGCTTTGATAGCCGCATTAAGGTCGTTACTGTCAAACGCCAGTTTATATATTTGCTGAAGGTCATTCAGTGTTTGCCCAAGATCGTTAGGTTTCATCGCCATTTTAGGCGCAAATGTTTTTCTAGTCATAAATTTAATGTAAACACAGGCTGCAGGCTCTTTACCTACAGAAACTTCTGAGATTTAGAATTTCACGACAAGAAGCGCGTTTTGATTCAGAACAGCATGACGACGCCGAATCTGGTGGTGAATCTTCGCACTCGCAGGTTCATTTTGCTTTCACCGCTGTAGGAAGCCAACAACCCCAACGGAAGAGGATTTGCTAATGATAAGACCTCTGTTCTGAAGTTACTGGCAGCGCTTTTGTTTGTCCAGAAGCAATCACAGCGGAACCTGAAACGTCTCAGAAACTCAAGCTCAAATCCAAAGCCAAACCTCGGACTCTGCATTATCCTCTTATGGTCCAAATTATAAGCAAGCCTTGTAGCCGGGACATTATGATCGACAACACCACCACCGCCAATATTGCTATTATACCTAATCATACCGACTTCTCTGAACTGCGCTCCGCCGTCTCCTCTAAGGAAGCTGTACTCCATTCCAGCCAGAGCATAAGGAATGAGGCAATCCCAAATTCTAAATCCAATCCTATAAGACAACCCAAATGAAAAGGGGTCGAATATGGGATCTCTTTGTTTTTCCTTTCTGAAATCTACCCAGTTACAATCTGCTTC
>JAIRWN010000009.1 GCA_031268985.1 Holosporales bacterium | reverse complement strand
GTACGCATGCATATAAGATTTCTTGGCTACCCCCCCCCCCTCTAAAGGCACTTTTTTGCCTGTTAAGCCACAATAAACGGCTTTGGGCAATATACGATATAACTGCTGACCTGGAGCATGAGCGTTTGAAGGTCTGATTATATTCATTGGAAAACTTTTTGCTTTCCATAATGTATTCAAATGCATATCCGCAGCCAATTTCGATACCGCGTAGGGAGTTGTAGGGTTTACGGGGTATGTTTCATCTGCCGGCCGACTTACCGGCCCATACAATTCCGAAGTTCCTATGTGTACAAACCTCTTTAGGTAATTACGTTTTGTAAACTGTTCACATATTTTTACAAGAGCGACTACATTTGTCTCGTACCACAAAAATGATTTTTCCCAAGAGACAGTAAACCCTTGCGCCGCAAAATTAACAATGTATTCCGGCTTATACCGATCGAACAGTTCAAATAGCCGATCTTGTTCAAAAACTATGTGAACCTGCTCATATTTGTAACGCGGATCTCCTTTGCCTATACCTAAGGTAAAGGCCTCAGATTTAGGAGGATTACGACCAATTGATAATACATTTTCTGTATCTTTTTGTTCTAAAAGATATTTTGCAAAGTGTATTGCAAATACTCCACCTCCACCCAATATCGCATATCTTGACATTAAGCCTCTCCTTTATCTGTTCTCATAAAACTCTTTCACAGTATCTATTACGTACTACATTTGCTCCCTTGTGTGGTACTGATGTAGCGGAAAGGACAACATCTCCCTTGCATGCCTATCAGTAACCGGAAAGTCGCCTGATGCATGTCCCAAGAATCTTAATCCTTCCTGCAAATATAATGGAATGGGATAATGCACCTTAACCTCTATTCCGTTTCTGCGGCAATTACTATAACGCCCGCCGTATTGAGGACTTGAGAAAAATTAAAAAGCGCCGCACCAATCCCTTCCATACTACTCTTCAGCTTAAATTTAATAGATTTTATCAAAAAAACAAACTCTATTCATCGTGAGGCGGCTTAAATTCCTGACGGAGCTTTGTTATCGCTTCTTGAAGCGATATAGTTTTCTGATTTTGGTTTTCACCAAGCCATCTCATGGTAACAGCCTCGCCTTCTTCTTCTTTTGGGCCAAGCATGATTATGAGCGGAATTTTGGTCACTGAATGTTCACGGATCTTGTATCCGGCGCTTTCACAGCGTAAATCAACTTGGCATCTTATACCAGCGCTATATAGTTTGTTTTTCACTTTTTTTGCATAGCCGTTAGCGCTTGTCATAGCGGGAATGACCATTACTTGCACGGGCATAAGCCACAGCGGTAACTTGCCTGCATAATGTTCCAGCATTATTCCAATAAATCGCTCCAGCGAGCCAAGTATAGCACGATGCAACATTACCGGCCTATGCCTGTTGCCATCTTCCCCCATATATTCCGCCGAAAGACGTTCTGGCAGCACTAAATCCACCTGCAAAGTACCGCACTGCCAATAACGGCCAAGCGCATCATTTAGACCAAACTCAATTTTTGGACCATAAAATGCCCCTTCGCCGGGATTATAGTCAAAATCGAATCCAGCCTCTTTCATGGCGTTTTTAAGCGCGTTTTCAGCGCGCTCCCATGTCTCATCGTCTCCTGCGCGAACCTTAGGCCTGTCGGCAAACTTTATCGATATATCGTGAAAACCCAGATCGTTGTAAGCCGACATAAGCAAGTTGCAACACTTTTTCACTTCTCCGCTTACTTGATCCATTGTACAGAATATATGCCCATCATCTTGAGTAAACGACCTAACTCTCATAAGGCCATGCAGCGAGCCTGATGACTCGTTTCGGTGACACAGACCAAATTCGGCAATCCTGTAAGGGAGTTGGCGATAGCTTTTCAAAGTCTGATTGAATATTTGTATATGTCCGGGACAGCTCATAGGCTTTACGGCAAGAATACGTTTTTCAGACTCTGCGATAAACATCACGTCCCGAAACTTGTCCCAATGTCCGGATTTTTCCCACAGTACACGGTCTATTAGTTGAGGAGTTCTGACTTCAAGATATCCATGCTTGCTGACTTTATTGCGCATAAAGTTTTCAAGTGCTCTATACACAATATAGCCGTTTTCATGCCAGAAAACTGAACCTACGGCTTCTTCTTGTATATGAAACAAGTCCATTTCGCGCCCAAGTTTGCGATGATCGCGCGCTTCAGCCTCGGAAATTCGTTTCAAATAAAGGTCAAGCTCGGCTTTGCTTGTCCAGGCGGCGCCGTATATACGCTGAAGCATAGGCCTCGAGCTGTCGCCTCGCCAATATGCCCCTGACACTTTCGTCAGCTTGAAGTGAGCGGGAATTTTCCCTGTAGAAGGAACATGAGGCCCACGACATAGGTCCGTAAAACCCGCATGTTCATACACAGATATAGCCGAATCCGGAGGGAGGTCGTTAATCAACTCAATCTTAAATTCTTCATCCAGGCTTTTGAACAGCTCAATCGCGCTTTTACGGCTCAATTCACGTCTTGTGAATCGAGCATCTTGCTCACGTATCCTATGCATACAGGCTTCGATCAGCTCCAGATCAGTCAGCGTAAACGGCTCTTTGTTATAAAAATCGTAATAAAAGCCATCGTTTATAGTTGGGCCAATAGCAATCTTCGCTTCCGGATACAGCTCTTTTACGGCCGAGCCAAGCAAATGAGCGCAACTGTGGCGAATAAGTTCAAGTCCTTTTGAGTCGTCTTGCGTAAGAAACTGGATATTAATGCCTTTTTTAACTTTGTCGTTGGAGGTAACGTATGCATCTTCGGTAAGAACATGGGATAGATCGAACAGCTTGCCGTTGATTTCGATTGCTAAAGCGTTTTTGTTAAACTTCAATAATTGGGCTATTTGGAGTCCAGAGGCCCCCTCGGGGAAATAGTGCTCGTTTCCATCAGGAAGAAATATTTTCATGTTTTTTCATATCAAAACGGTAGTGTATTTGCGAATCAACCAACCAGTCATATTACACAAAAAATCAGAAAGCGACAGAGGTTAAAAACTCGTTCCTTAACGCTGCATTTTGTTTAAACTCTCCAAGAAAATATCTTGTTGTAAGGCTGGCTTCTTGCTTTTTCACTCCACGTTTTGATATGCAAAAATGTTTACCGCTCACATAAACGGCTACGCCTTTTGGATTTAAAACGTTTTGTACTGCGTCGGCAATTTCCATGGTCAAACGCTCTTGAAGTTGAAATCTGTGGGAGAAGCAATCCACAATCCTCGCCAATTTGCTTGCGCCTACAATGGTTCCATTGGGGATATATCCCACGCTCACATATCCGGTAACTGCGATCATGTGGTGCTCGCAAAAAGACTCAAACGATATATTTTTCATGATAACGATATCGTCCATACGAGACTGATATATTGCGTTACCGACTACCTCGTCAGGATTTTGTTTATATCCGTCAAGCAGTTCTCTATATGCTTTGGAAGCTCTTTTGGGAGTGTCTTTCAGCCTGTCGGTCTTACCCTCGAATTCTTCGACTATTCCTTTGATATATCTTTCGACTTTATCCATATAAACTTTACCAATCCGAAAGTATAAAAGAAGCGCTATTTAGGCCTTTTCCTTCAGTGGCGATTTTCACCGCTTCAACACGTTTTAATATGCCGATATTGTTTAAATGTTTATCTATTAATTGATACACAAATTGAACAGCGTGCTCGATCAAATTAAAGTTTTTGTCTTTGAGATTTAGCCCTATTACGTTGGCTAAATTTGAATAACATACCGTGTCTTTGAGTTCATCGCTTAGGCAAGCGGCATTGTCGCCGCTAAATCTTAAAGCTATATTTAAGATAACTGGCCTTGCTTTGAGTTTTTCTGATTCATTGTTACCCAAAACAAAATGCGCCTCCAATCCGTTGATCCTCAGCTCTTTTTTCAAAACGCCATCAACTCCAGCTAATTCAAGGCAAAGATTTAGCGTTTTTAAGCTTGCATGTCAATAAGAAGCGGAAAGAAGGAGAGGGCGCTGAACACACAAACTTGAGCGATTAGTCGAGTTTTCCACACCTAAATTTTTGGGCGGATCTAATCCACATTGGTTACGCCGTTCTCCATAGTCGCTATAGACTAGGGGCGGCTTCTCAGATTGTTGTGTGTAAATCCTTGTTTTTTGTAAAAGCGCTCAGCATTAATATTTTGTTCATATTGACATGATACATTGCACATTGTGAAATATGGATGAGGAAGATGATAATGAATAAGAAATTGTTAACAAGCCTTGCTGTCGTGGCCGGGATTGTCTGTGCGGACAACAGTTTAGCTAATGGAAGAAGCGTGGGATCAAAAATAGGGAGCTGGTTCCACAAAATGGGACACAAAATTAAAGCGGCAGAGAAAAAAGTTGGGCGGGCGTTCAAGAAACTCGGCCATGAAGCTAAGGTGGACGTTGATAAAGCATTAGGCGGTATGCAACATGCCATGGAAAAAACTCATGAGGCTACTGCAAGAGCTGCGCACAAGGTTGAAGGCGCGTTTAAGAAAGCGGGACAAGAAACTAAAAGCTTTTTTAAAGGAATTGGTGAAGGCGCTAAGGGACGTTAACTTTTTAACATGGGCCTTTCATTTAACAGGGCGTTCTCCTCGCCCTGTTTTTATATTCAAGCAAAATTACCAATTGCTATCAGTTTAATTATGCAAATCAATATTCGGGTTACTTAGGACTGTTGGAACCTCTGGCCAGTAATCATTTCTAAAAACTACAAGTTTAGCCCGTGTTTGCAAAAATAAATAGAATCGCAGATTTTTATACTACAGCAAAAAATCTTGACAAAAAATAAAATTATTTTTCAAAATATAAGAACACCTATATTTTTGGAATTACATACAGAATTGCTCTGATTTCAATAGGGTGGTTTTTGTGATTTTCGTAAAACAACTTGGCGCCCCTGTTCTGTTCGTATATAGCAGAGGCATGATAAAAGGTTTATTAGCCTTGTC
>JAIRWN010000006.1 GCA_031268985.1 Holosporales bacterium | reverse complement strand
TCGGTTAACTATAGCAACTGAGGCAAAGCTCGGTTACATGGGTGTGGATAAGTCGCTTCTCTTATGTTCTTATGTCCACACCCCGCGTCAAAACACCAGTTGACCGCACCGCTTGAGACAGCCGCCAACAATAACGGCGGTTTATCATTCGTCAGAGTTAATGCCTGCAAAAAACAATTCTAAAAGCAACAGCAGTCGTGGTCATTCTTTTGTTGATTTACATTCCTGGGCGCATAGTTATAATGGCAATTGTTTTGCGGGTTTGATGCTCAAATTTTACTTTATCATAGAGGCAATCAGAAATCACAGTGTTGGAGATTCTGAATTTTGCAAGAATAGTTCTTTGGAGCTATATAGATTTTATTCTGATATTGTCAATCGGACTTTATTTGACTGTCAAGTCTGGTTTCTTTCAGTTCAGAACAATCATTAAACCAAAAAAAACTTTCGCAGCTCTTTTTAATAAAACAGAAAAAGAAAGAGGAATAAGCCCGATTCGTCTCTATTTCTCATCTATGGGGGGATCCATTGGCATAGGCAACGTCGGCGCATGTATAACCGCAGTGTCCATCGGAGGCCCGGGAGGGCTTTTCTGGATGTGGGTGGCAGTTTTCGTCGGCATGCTGATTAAATATGCAGAGATTTTCCTTGGCATAAAATATCGCGTCAAGAACGAAAATGGAGGGTACGACGGGGGCGCGCCTCATTACCTGATGCGCGCTTTCGGCAAACGTTGGATTACAGTTATCTTCTGTATCTTCTTGTGCGTATACGGCGTTGAAATATATCAGTTCAAGGTTGTTGAGGATACCTTTGTTGACGCTTTTGGCGTGAACAAATATCTGGCTATGGCGCTTTTGTTGTCAGGAACCATATACGTAACTTGCGGAGGAGTTAAGCGGCTGTCCAACATTTGTTCAATCCTTATGCCTTTATTTCTGGTCGCTTATATTTGCGTGTGCCTCTACGCCATATTTCACAGTGATACAAATTTTTATGCTCTGTTGGGGATTGTGGTGAAATCTGCCTTCACAGGACATGCCCCAGTTGGAGGGTTTGCCGGAAGCTCGGTTGCCATGGCAATAAACTATGGAATGTCAAATGCCGTCTATTCAGGAGACATAGGTATAGGATACGACGCGGCCATCCAAGCGGAAACTAAGGCAGCAGCCCCTCACCTGCAGGCGCGTACGGCCATTTTCTCTCTGTTCACCAACTGTGCAATATGTACTTTGACAGTTCTTTTGGTCTTAAGTACGGGACAATGGTACGCAGGACATGAAACAGGATTTGATTGCGCAGTGTCCGCGTTATCAATGCATTTTCCCCACGTTAAACAACTGATGGCAGTATTTTTCTTTCTCGCCGGTTGGACTACTGTCCTTGGATATCTGGCCGTAGGGATGAAAAGCGCCAAGGCCATTTCCTTGAACAAAGGCCCCAAAGCATACTTTTTGTACGCAATATGTATGTTCACGCTATTTTCTTTCATTGAACAAGATACGGCGCTTACTGTTATGTCCGTATCAGGAGGGCTGCTTTTGTTGATCAATCTTCTCGGAATTTTCAGGCTCAGAAAAGAGCTTAAGTTTTTGGCTTAACATCAACTCTTTTTAATTTAATAATATTTTTCGTAGTATATAATATTAATACTTTGTAGGTGTATTTTCATGAAGAATTCATATCTTGAAGTTGTTTTTTTGATTGAGCGTCTGCATAGGCTTTTCCTGGAGAATGTGAAAGCGGAGCTGGAAGGTTCGAAAATATATGACATAAACAATACTCAAGCCTTAATTTTATATAACATAGGGGAAGAGCGGATATCTGTGGGAGAACTGACTCAGCGAGGGTATTATCTCGGGTCAAATGTTTCATATAACCTGCGTAAAATGGTTATTAATGGTTTCCTGGTTCAGGAGGCGTCTCTTCATGACAAGCGTTCCACTATCGTGAATTTGTCCGAGAAAGGGCTGAAACTCTATAAATTCATAGACGGAGTGATGTCAAAACATATCAATTCTCTAAGCAAAGAGGGAAGCTGCGACAAATTATTTGTCGACATGGTATCTCACCTGAAGTCTCTCGAAAACTTCTGGGCCAAAGGCAAAGAAGCCTTTTCTTTCAGATAGGTGTTAATTTCAGGGTCATCGAGATTTGCTCTTCTCAGGAGCTTTTGAGCCTTTGCGCTTTTTACACATCGCAAAAAATCTAAAATTCTATTCCTACCTTCTCCACGACCCGGTTCTTCCTTGGGCAAGAGCGTTCCACATTTTACTAAAATGTTAAATATTGCTTTTCGTTACGAAGAAAGCGATATCGACAAAACTTGCCGCTGCGAGACAGTTTAAAACCGCTCCATGATGCCTGCAGAACCCTTTTTATCCATCAATATTTTCTGGCTTTATTTCATCGTTGTAAAGATCTAGTGATAGATGCTATAGGATTCATAATGGTCATATGATCAAAGCACAAACAGAAAGCCGGGAAAAGCGCTCGAAGCGCTTGATGTTCTTCGGACAGGCAAATTATTTAGTGCGCTCAGATTAAGGGTCAAAAAGCAACTGCCTTTAATACCCCAGAGGCTTAAGCCATAACCGGCTTTGATGAATAAGATAAATATTGCATCATGTTGTTGTTTTGAATCGACCAATCGGCAATGAAATTTCTATGGTCGGATATTTAAAAAACCAGAAGGCACATCCTTTACACAACGCCCCTTTGCAATACATTCACGCATCAGCTATTAACAATCAGTATAAACCAAATTAACCTGTTTAACGTTGCGGAGAAAACTATGAAAAATTTCGCAAAGAATTATTCAGATTGCGACACAGCCTTAATACTCAGCTTCAGCCGCCCTTTGTTATCGTATCCCATAACCCTAACGGTCACTACGTCGCCGAGGTTTACTATATCAGACGGATTTTCTACTCTTCTATTAGCCAGCTCGCTCACATGAACCATGCCGTCACGACCGCCGATATTTACAAAAACGCCGAAATCCATAATTTTAACAATCTTACCGGTATACAAATCTCCGACCTGTAAGTCGCAGCCGATGATTTTTACTCTGGACAGTGCGGCATCTATAGAACTCTTGTCGCAGGCGGAAACTTTTACCGTTCCGTCTTCCTCGATGTCTATTTTGGCTCCGGTAGTTTCGGTAATTTCGCGAATCATCTTACCGCCAGGGCCAATCAATTCGCCAATTTTGGATGGATTAATTTTGACAATCTCTATGCGAGGAGCATTTTCATTAACATCTTGCCTCGAAATGCTTAAAGCCTTTGACATTTCGCCAAGAATATGGAAACGTCCTTCTTTTGCTTGGGCAAGAGCTTTGCGTATTATATCTATCGTAATGCTCGTTATCTTTATATCCATTTGCAGAGCGGTAACGCCATCCGCAGTACCGGCGACTTTAAAGTCCATGTCGCCAAGATGGTCTTCGTCTCCCATTATGTCGCTTAAAATGCAGTAACGCTCCTCTTCTTTTATAAGACCCATAGCGATGCCGGCCACAGGTTTCGGTAAAGGTACGCCCGCGTCCATCAACGATAGAGACGATCCACATACCGTCGCCATAGAAGAAGACCCGTCGGATTCAGTGATTTCTGATACAATCCGAACAGTATAAGGAAATTTATCTTTACGTGGCATAATGGGATGTAACGCGCGCCAAGCAAGTTTACCGTGGCCAATCTCGCGTCGACCGGGAGCGCCCATTCTTCCGACTTCGCCAACTGAGAACGGAGGAAAGTTGTAATGTAACAAAAAATGCTCCTTATAATCATTGACCAAATCGTCAACAACTTGCTCGTTTTCGCCGACCCCTAGAGTTGTAATAACCAAAGCCTGAGTATTTCCGCGAGTAAACAATGCGCTTCCATGAACCTGGGGCAAAACCCCAACTTGCACAACTATCGGCCTTATAGTACCTGTATTTCTCCCGTCCAATCTAAGTCCAGTGTCAAGTATGCGAGAACGCACGATATCCTTTTCAAGTTTGCAAAAGGCCTGACTTGCTGCGCAAGAAGGTGCCTCGGCGTCGACAAAATACTCGATCAGCTTGTTTTTAACCTCAGCAACCTTATTGCGACGAGACAGTTTATCCGGCTCGCGGTAAGCGTCTTCCAGATCTTTACGTACGTTTTTAAGCCCGCTCTCGATAAGAACTTGATCGCCGACTCGCGGAATCTCCCATGGGCTTTTTGCACACTCTTCCGCGAAAGAAACGATCATATCGACGATCGGCTGAAAGGACTTGTGTCCAAATTCAACCGCAGCCAACATGATGTCTTCAGAAAGCTCTTGCGCTTCGGATTCAACCATCAAAACGCCTTCCGACGTTCCCGCCACAGTAAGATCCAGCTGCGAACAATTCATGTCTGAAGCAACTGGATTCAAGACAAAACTGTTTTTAATATACCCGACCTTGGCCGCGGCAATTGGCCCTAAAAACGGAATCCCTGAAATAGTCAACGCCGCTGAAGCGCCAATTATTGCAGCAATATCCCCTTCATTTTTACCGTCGTAACTGAGGACGGTGCAGACTACCTGCGCCTCGTTTCTGAAATCTTCATGAAACAAAGGGCGGATGGGACGATCTATCAGCCTGGATATGAGCGTTTCGCGCTCAGAAGGTTTCCCTTCACGTTTCATAAAACCGCCGGGAAACTTACCTCCAGCGTAGAACTTTTCTTGATAAACTACGGTAAGGGGGAAAAAATCAACGTTGCAATTGGCTTTTTTCAGAGCAACCGCAGTGCATAAAACAGTCGTTTCGCCATATGAAACAAGCACGGCTCCGTCGGCTTGACGAGCAAAACGCCCCGATTCCAGAACCAATCTACGGCCAGCCCAGTTAATTTCTTTTTTTATAATTTTAAACATTAAGGTATTCCAACGCTATCCGCCACTTATCTGCGCAGACCCAATTCATTTATCAAACCCTGGTAACGGGAAGCGTTCTTGCGTTTTAAAAAGTCAAGCAAACCACGCCGCTTGCTGACCATCTGAAGAAGCCCGCGCCTTGAATGAAAATCCTTTCTGTGCAGATTAAGATGATCCCCCAAATTATCTATCCGATTGGTCAAAAGCACAATCTGAACCGCCGTCGATCCGGTATCGTTTTTATGCTCGGAAAACTTTCTCAGCGACTCTTGCATGTTTATTGTCGACATTTCTATCCTAAATTTACTATTCGCTCAAAACATATTGCGATCGAAACCAGTCCTTCTGTACCGAGGAAAGGAAATAACCATTCAACAACGAAATCAATGTAATCATTCTTAACCAAGAAAACAACAGAAAAAGAAATCTCGCTGAAATAACGATTTTGCAAAACATGATTCCATACCGCGCAATTGTTTTTGTTCCTGTTATTAAGGGAGAGGGCAACTCTTTTGACTGGGTCATGCAATCAATGTATACCGTCTATGGTTTTGCCGATGCTGTTGACCGTCTCTTTGATTTTCAGTATTATTTGGCAACGCGGTTTGTTTTTACGCAAAATTATGCCATCGATGGAAGAGCTTGTTTCCCTTTGCAGGAGACGAGGGTTTGTTTTTCAAAGTTCAGAACTTTACGGCGGACTTCAAGGGGTTTATGATTATGGTCCGTTGGGGGTCGAACTAAAAAATAATCTTAAACAAGCCTGGTGGCGTTCGTTGGTTTATATGCGCGACGATATCGAGGGGCTGGACTCCTCGGTTCTGACGCACAAAATGACGTTGAGGCACTCCGGCCATGAAAGCACGTTCACAGATCCTATGGTCGATTGCAAAGAATGTAAGTGCAGGATGCGCGCCGACCGCCTAGTCGACGATAAGTGCGATAACTGCGGATCGAAAAACCTTACGCAACCAAGAAATTTTAACCTGATGTTTAAAGCAAATTTTGGGCCCGTCGAAGACGAAGGCAGTTATGTTTATTTGCGGCCGGAGACTGCTCAGGGAATATTTTTAAATTTTGGAAACGTTATCGATGCTACGTCCAGAAAAATCCCATTCGGTATTGCTCAAATCGGAAAATCATTTCGCAACGAAGTGACAACCAAAAACTTCATATTCAGAGTGCGCGAATTTGAGCAGATGGAGCTTGAGTTTTTCGTAAAACCAGGCACAGATGAACAATGGCATAATTTTTGGGTGAAAGAAAGGCTCGATTGGTGGATAAATCAAGGGTTGACCACAGAGAACATCAAACTTCAGCCCCAAGAAAATGCTGATCTCTCGCATTATTCCAAAGCGACTACTGACATACTATATAAGTTCCCACAGGGATTTGAAGAAATCGAAGGGGTTGCAAACAGGACGGACTTTGATCTTGGATCTCATTCAAAGAATCAGAACGATCTTAATCTGTTCGCAAAAGTAATGGAGAATAGGGACTCTAACACAAAATTCGTTGAGCAGGGTGCTGAATCCTCTTTTGTTCCTTTTGCAATAGAGCCGTCAGCCGGACTTGACCGTGGAGTTTTGGCAGTCCTGGCAGATGCTTACAAAAAAGAAGCCTTAGATAATGGACAAGAGCGAATTGTCCTTAAATTGAAACCACATCTTTCTCCGTTTAAAGCCGCTATCGTTCCCTTAGCTCGCAATAATGATAGGATCGTATCTAAAGCAAAGGATATCGCCGCTGCATTACGCAAGGCGATGATCGGTCGTATCAAATACGAGGATACAGGCAACATAGGGAAAGCTTACAGACGCCACGACGAAATTGGAACGCCCGTGTGTATAACGGTGGACTTTGATACTTTTGAGGGGGGGCAAGAGACCGTTACAGTAAGAGATCGCGACTCTATGGAACAGCGCAGAATTTCAATAGCAGATCTTAGCGATTATGTTTCGTCATTGGCACTTGAATAGCAGTTTCAGCAGGTCGGACGCGCTAGCCCAATCCGCAGCGCTGTGATTAAGCGCTGGGCTCCTTCGGGATTAACTTAATCCATCACATGCTCTTATCAGCCCCAGATAGTTCAAGATTTTTTCCTCAGAACAACCGATCCTCTCTTTTTATTGGCTTCCATAAACATCTGAACATAATCATCAGTATTGTAAATTCCGCTGCGCCTAAAACGTATCTTTTCGCATCAATAGCGACAACGCCCATTGTCCTAAGCGCTGATATAATGCCTAACAATGCTATAAACGCGTATTTCGCCGGAGACTCGAATCCATCTTTCTCAACAGGCAAAACCAGCCTAGCGCAATGCAAAACATCACTAAAGCAAAAAAGCCCTAGGTTCAGAACGCGTCACAAGCCCGCACCTAATTTACTAACCGCTTCAGTTATACAGAAGCGCACCCGCCAGAAGGGGAGGTTAGCAATTTTACAAAGAATCCTCGCACATATTTTGCAAAAACGTAATATTTTTACTTTGCCCCCAATTTTCTTCTTCATCCATTCAGGAAGGGGCAAGGGGAAGTTAGAGTCTTTTTTTATCCGATTTTTGAGCCATAACGCAAGCTCACTTGCCTCTACTCTATCCGGAGCATTAGGGCACGTTATAAGTTTACCCGCCGCAATTGCATCTTCAATAATTTCTCTGGCATCGTCTATTATTTTAGAAAACTTAGGCCAACATGCGCGGAAACAATCTTTTGGTAGTTTTTCTCTTTCATTTTTTGAAATTGGCAATATTTCATAGACTATGTAAGGCAGTTCATCTTTCTTATATGTGCCCATATGACAATACTTGTCTTCCAAAGGATATAAGTCAGCCATATGCGCTACAGCAACTTTGCCTATTCTCAGCAATACTCGTCCTAGCCTCCATGCAATATTCATCAGGGCTTCATCTGCAGATCTGGTTTTATCGGTAATAAAGCAGCTGATGGCGTCGCACAGCCCCTTTTCTTTTATGCACGCTAAGATCTTATCAAGGTCATCCCTACAATCTTCTAGAAGCTTTTTAAAATTATCAGCCCTTTTAAGTAACTCTTTCTTTCCGGACATAGTTTGGAGGAAACGCTCTATGTTGTTCCGAACTGCCTTCTCATCA
Organism: Holosporales bacterium; assembly: GCA_031268985.1. GTDB lineage: Bacteria > Pseudomonadota > Alphaproteobacteria > UBA3830 > JAIRWN01 > JAIRWN01. Next base: position 8,190 of record JAIRWN010000006.1, on the reverse strand, counting down.
GCGACCGGATAACACACGCCAACCTTAAATCCGTATAAATGAGAGTAATCTTGTAGAAACTCGCTCCCTTCTTCCGCCGCTTTCTCTGCTCGTTCTCTGGATAATTTGTTAGCCAGCCATACAGCTAATTCACAAAAGTGAGATTCATCAGCAATGGCATCGTGCGTTTCTAACACTTCATCGAAAATTCGATAGAATTGGTCGTATAATTCTCGGGGTATGGATAAATCCATCTCAGCTGACAGTTCATTTGACATGCGCGCTTCTCTTTATTCACTCGTTGAAGATTCTGAAAGTCTACCCCAACAGCCCTCTAATCAATAAGATTATAGCATTAATCAATTCTAACCAATATAATCAAATTTCATAAAAACTTCAGCAACTCCCTCATAAAAGGCTGGACAATAAGTTGGACGGAATCCAAATTCCTTTGAAAATCCACAACACCTAAATCACACCTAATCCCAATGGTGGAGGGGGTAGGATTCGAACCCACGTAGACTTACGCCGGTATAGTAAAAATCTGATCAATCATACTCTCTTTTTTCCGACTATTGTTTATTTGAAGGCGTAATTTGAAGGCAGGGCGGATTATCGCGGTCAAAATGAACGTAACGATCTTCTGTAGGCAAACTTATTCCGTTCTCGATTAATTTCGCCCTCAGCATTTTATTCATACTAAGCCCTATGTATCCAAAAGGATCCGGAGATGTTTTTATACCCCACAGAAGGACGACGTCTCTACCTTCTATCGATTTTACTCCTAAAATACTGGCAGGCTCTATTATTTTTAAGTTGTGGCCAGGATCTTTGATTATGAAGTCGTTGCATTCATTTAAGATAGAAGAAAGTTTATCAATATCCGCCCCTATATCGAGCCTTAGTTCAAATAAATTAAGCTTAAAATCTCGCGACATATTACAGTACGTAACTATAGCGTTATAGGGTATGACGTCGAGCTTACCCGTTTTTTCTCTAAGGTGAATCGTTCTGATCGTCAGTTTTTCAACAAACCCCTCGAAATCGTTAACTTTTACCAGATCGCCCACAAGAAAATTGTCCTCCGCCAGGATAATCAACCCCTGTATAAAAGATTTTATAATATCTTGCGTTGCGAAACTGACCGCTAAACCAAACACGCCAAATCCTGCAATCAGCGGCGCAATATTTATCCCGAAATTCGACAGTATTACAAGCGCGCTTAGAACGAATACAACAATACGCATGACGCTTTTAAAGAGCGGAAATATAGTTTTGCTATGTAACTCTGATCTGAAATTTTCTTGAGTTTTGTATTCTAAAACCAGCTCAGCTCCCGTATACAGAAGATATATCGCTGCGGCTATAAGTGCGTTTACAGCCAAACCGGCAATACCGTAGACGTGGATATTTGCCGTAATGGCAGTCATATCTACGCCACATAGATGCAAGGCAAAAAACGCCCAAACAATACAGAAAAATAATATAAAGGACAGGCTAAGCCGCTCAGAATAAGAAAATAATCTGGCGTCAAATGTGGTTTTAGCGCTTAATGATTTTGCTATGATTGCATTCTTTTTTGCTATCAAAAAAGCTAATAGGTATTGCATAGTGAAAAGCATTAAAAGCACAATCAAAATCTTTATAATAAAATTCGCCAGCGAAGTATTTTTATGGAAAAACCAAGATGCTCCGCCAATAAGCGTTACTAATATGGAGATATGCCCCCAGTGCTTGTTTATATGATAAAGCGTATTTAATAAGCGTGAAGATTTAGTTGAGTCGCAGTTTCCCGCGTTGATTATGCGGTTAAACCAATCGGCAACATCGTCTTGACAATCAAATATTTTTAAACTTATACACAAACATGCGAATACAACGTATGCCATTCCAAAAATACTGTCAAACCATGGGTAAGTTTGATCAATCAACGCTTGAAACAACGAACCAAAGGCAACAAGTGTCAAAAAAGCATTTGTTGTCGCGCTCACGGTTTTAGCTGCTTTGTCATTAAAGGCTACTAGCCGGGCAAACGCGTGATCCGGCGCAAAGATTCTGTGCACGAATGAGCAGGCTAGCAACAATATGGCGTACGTTCTGAATATAGGCAGGATAAAGGAGTCTATTTTATAAGTGGAAAAATGGATAATAAACAGAATTGCTACAAGTAATGCGCAGTTTGGCAAAAATGCAATCAGGACGTCCTTGCACGCCACAAAAAATTCTTCGATTATATGTGGCGCACAAATACCAGTTTTCACGCGCTTATTCAGACGATTTTCGATAACAAGCTTCGACAAAATCCAAAAAAACATAAGTGCGCATACGCTTATTATGATCGTTAAACAAGGTATCAAATTATTGCTTAATAAATTAGAAACATTATCTATTTTGCTTTTTATAATCGCCTCAGGCGCTCGATCTACCGCTAATTCAGCGGTCGAACCATAAGAAAGCAACGATAAAAGCATTGCGATTAAAGGTTTCATATAAAAATATCATAAAGTTTACTTGCCCTAAAGATTAATAATTGTCCGTTAAGTTAATGTAAATCAAATATTGTTTTATGGTTTTTCTGGTATATCATTAAGGAAACGGCGAGTTATTTGTGGACGTTAATTTAAAGTTAAGGATACTTTCTGAAAAATCGCCTATATTTAACGGCGAGGCCTCTTTGGTTTTGTTGCCAACTGCAGAAGGGCAAATCGGTATTTTGCCAAAACATGCGCCGTACTTTGCTTCAATCGTTAAAGGGGGGATCGTTATTAAAAACAGAGACGGCGTTAAAACTATTCCTGTGTCAGATGGATATTGCTCTGTTTTCAATGACGTCGTAACAGTTTTCGATTCAGCAAAAGATTACGAAATATATTGTGCCGAAAAAGAGATCAGCGCTGTGTCGAGCGATTAGTCGTAACAAGTTTGTTTCCTTAATTGAATGATTCGAGTTTAAATGGCGGCTTTTGCTTATATCGTAAAGCTGGCGTCTTGTATTCTATGCACATTGAGCCTTTTGAGGCCGGCATTATTATGGAGCGCTCTGTTATTAATTCTTGTTTCATGTTCGTCGTATAGGAGCATAAAAATCCCAAGGAAAGGTCCTTGGCATGCGGGAAGCGAGCGCCCCTATATTGACAGAAAGAAACTTTATTGTCCGCAGATGCACTATCGATACAACGCTATTGGATATGCATCGTGGTACGGTTTTGAGTTCCATAACAATTTAACTGCCATAGGAATGAGATATGATTGTATAAAACTCAGCGCTGCTCACAGAACTTTGCCGCTCCCCTGCGTTGTAGAGATCACTAACCTGGAAAATGGACGCAGCATAAAAGTACTTGTAAACGACAGGGGCCCTTTTTACCTGATTAAAGAACGCATAATCGACGTTTCGCTGATGGTTGCAAAAATTCTGGGCGGATACAATAAGGGCGTTTTTCGCGTTCAAGTAAGATGCTTGCCGGAGGAGAGTCGCATAGCCGCTATGCTCAGGCGACGCAAACCGTACCCTTATTACCCGGGGCACAAAACTAATGAAAATTATTATAAACTACCTCGGAAAATTCCGTATATACCGCTTCTCAATGATAAAGGAAGCGGAGCAATTGCTTGCAGGCGTTTAAAAACAGAAACGAAAGCGTCCTATTCAAAAGCTAGGTCTAGTCTACAACAAAGCTCGAGCCATATTCCAAAACGTGAAAATGAAATTGATAAGCTGTTAAAAGAAATATAGCACAGCGCAGCTTCAATCCTCTGTACCAACGCAATTCGATTTGCAGAAAAACCTTATGGGGCTTACTGTAGATGAAAAAACGCAATATTACCGATTTTATTTAAATGATATTTCCCGGGTATTAAACAAAAATTTGCATTTTGTCTCTATAGTCAGTCGAGATCCAGCCCGATCAACTATTCATATCGCTCTGACGCTGCGGCTACGACATTATGCATAAGGTAGGCAACCGTCATAGGACCAACGCCTCCCGGTACTGGAGAGATAGCTCTAGCGACGCGGCTAATCGGCAAGAAATCTACGTCGCCTATTATCTTATTGTTTTGGTCACGGTTTATTCCCACGTCAATTACTATCGCACCCTCTTTTATCCAATCGGCTTTAACAAATAACGGACAACCAACCGCACTTACGACGATATCGCCTTGTCTGCAAATATCGGGCAAGTTTTTAGAGCATGAGTGCGCAATGCTTACCGTACAATTTTCTCGAAGCAAAAGCTGAGCCATAGGCCTTCCAACCGTTGCTGAGCGTCCCAAAACGACCGCATACATGCCGGAAATATTATTGCAGATCGATTTTATCATATATAAAACTCCCATTGGCGTGCAAGGACGGATTCCACTGTCGTCTGAGACAAATAATTTTCCTTGATTAATCGAAGTTAGTCCGTCAACGTCCTTTTCTGGCAAAATTCGGTCTATTAATAACCGCGGATTGATATGTTCCGGCAAAGGAAGCTGAAGAAGGATACCGTCAACGCTTTCATCAGCATTCAGTTCATCTATTAAAGCGGAAACTTTATTAAATTCGGTTTCTTTTGGAAAATGATTTTTTTTTACCTCTACCCCAAGTTTCTCCGCAGCAGCTTCTTTATTCCTTATATAAATAAGGCTGGCCTGATCGTCGCCGATCCTTATAATTGAAAGGGTAACTTTGCGTTCTATTTTTTGAAACTTTTGTTTTGCGCTGCTCAGAACTTCTTCTGCCAAAGCGCGACCGTTGATTACCTCGCTCATATTCCTAGATCGCCAACTTTATAAGAATCATGCTTGATACATTGCGAATGAAAAGTATCAGAAGAATCACAACAAGTGCCGACAGATCAAATCCGGCCACAGTTGGAATATACCGACCAACAAAATTGATCATCGGGTCCAATATGCGCTTTAGCAAACTGTAAAAGCGGTATACGGTATAATTGCTAAAGTTAAGAATCCCCCAAGAAAATAGCCACTCCAGGGCAACTGAAAAAATAACAACGCACAAAACTAACCCTAGTAAAAAATTAGCTAGGTTTAGTAATGGAATCAGAATAATATCCAACTTATTCCTCTAGTTTTACCGGAATTAAATTAATCTTGTCGCCGTCTTGCACAACTTTATCTATGCGCAATTTTGCGTTGTCAAGCATCTGCTGACAATGTTTGCGTAAAATGGCGCCTTTTTCATATAGTTCGATGGCCTGTTCAAGCGGAGTGTTGCCTTCTCCCAGCTTTTCAACAATTACTTCAAGCTCTTTCAAAGCCTCCTCGAATTTTAAATTTGTTGTTTCTTCCATGGCGATCTCAGCCTAATATCCGTATACAGATAGCACAGCAGGCAATAACAAACAAGAAATGCCAAGTGTTTTACCGACCTTAATTGCTCGAGAAATTCTTCTGACAAAAACTAATCTTGAGCTGCTGAATGCAATAGTTGACAGCGGATTTGAACCCAAACTTGTGGGAGGTTGCGTGCGCGATGCTTTTTTAGGCGAAAAGTCTTCCGACATAGATATAGCTTCAACTGCGCCGCCTGAACAAACTATAAAGGCATTAAAAACCCTTTGTGTGAACAAAATAAATACCTTTGCAGCTCGTTACGGTGTTATCTGCGCTCGTTATAAAGGTATGTCTTTTCAGATTTCTACACTGCGTGAAGACGTAAAGACTTATGGACGTAACGCTGACGTAATGTTTACAAAATTGTGGGACAAAGATGCCAAAAGACGAGATTTTACTATAAATTCAATCTATATGAGCCCATACGGCGACTTGCTTGATCCATACGATGGGGTAAACGATCTTAACAATGGTCATGTAAAATTTATAGGCAACCCCTCCGTCAGAATACAAGAGGACTATATCAGGATACTCAGATATTTTAGGTTCTGGGGAAGATTCTCTAAACACAAGCCGGACGATAATATTATAAAAGCAATATCCAAGCGCCATAGCGGCCTGAAGACGCTTTCGCAAGCGCTCATATTTTCAGAAATGCGCAAAATAAAAAAACTGAGCAACTGTGAACAAGTTTTGTCGCTTATGGATGATTTGCTTGGTTCAAGCGCCAAAGCCATAATTGCATCTTGCTGATTTTTGGTTTTTCCTTATTAAAGAATCGCCGGCAATGGGCTGCTGCAATATTATCTAACAACTGCCAATAAGCTGCGTGTTTTGCCGTTGATAGGAACGTCAAGAGAGCGATACAGATTATTTTTGGAGGCTTTGCGCAACATATTTGGCCCAAAGATCCGGTCTGCGGGTTTTGGTTATGTTTTTGGATTTGTTTTCTTTGAACGCGTCAATTTTAACATGATTTCCGGTGAGCAACACGCCCGGAACGGGCAGGCAGTTCCATTTTTCAGGGAAAGTATATTGATCGTGTTCCAAAAGATAATTGCTAAAAGTATCTGACTGCGCGGATTGAGGATTGCCAAGAACGTTTGGCAAAAGCCTTACGCATGACTCGATAACGGCCATTGTTGCAACTTCGCCTCCGGCAAGGACGCTGTCGCATATGCTGATTTCCTGCATGTCATACGAATCTATAACTCTTTGATCGACGCCTTCATATCTTCCGCATAAGAATATAGCGTTCGGTTTTGCGATTATTTCTTTGATAAGGTCTTGATTGACAAGTTTTCCACGCGGCGATAAACAGAATATTGGAACATTTTCGTTAAGCCCGATAAGCGAGTCTAAGGCGCTTGAGATTACATCCGGCCTTATTATCATTCCTTCGCCTCCACCATAAGGGGAAGCGTCTATGTGCCCATACCTATCATTTGAAAAATCTCTGATATTTACCTTATTCAGTTTCCATCTGCCGTCTTTTAAGGCTTTGCCGATAATAGAAGCGCCAAGTGTTCCGGGGAAAACCTCAGGAAACAAAGTCAAAACATTCGCAGTCCAAGAAACGCCATTGATCATTTCTACCTGTTTTAAGTCAAAGCCCGTTATTAGAACGCATACGATAAACAACAGGCAATACGGTTCACGATTATACGATTCTTGCTGGCCATTAGGGCGTGCCCGTAAACGTACTCAACGCCAAGATCCAATACATTCTTTATCGGGCTCCAAAGCAGATTTGCATGGACGGAGTAGCCATGATTGAGCGCGCCTTTAACCTTATTTTCCTTCAAAACCTCAGCTAATGAGGCATACGTATACCCAATTCCAAGGTTGCTTCTAATATCATTTTGTTTATCCCAATAGTGCTGAACTGCCAAAACTAAACCAAGCGATTTTTGCAGATCTATGCCATTCTTATTTTTTGCATCAGCATTCTTTACAAAAGCGCCAGCTATTGCTCCGTCACAGATATAGCGCCCAGCGCCATTTCCGGCCCGCAAAGAGGCAGTGAAGGTATCTTTATCTGTCGCATAAAATCTTCCGCCAAATGCCAATCCGTACCCTGCTTTTTTACTGAACTGATTGTCTTTATGACGCACTCGTAAGTAACGCAAGAGTCCGGAAACCGACCATTCTATTTTTTCCAGTTTATACGCCAGTTTTGAGACCAGATCCGGAACAATATCAAGCGAATTTGATCTCGCAGAATCATATTTTTTTGTATCACTACCATCCTTATCGATACCGTCTGTTTCCGGATTTTCCAAAGCTGTTATCCATTTTGCATTGTCCTGGAAATCATAAGTGTAGCGGATTTGGGATTGACGAATATTGCAACCGCCTGCCGACGTAGTGACATCAACCCCGTTTATCATACCGGTATTAGCGTCACAAAACACAGAATCGGTTTGACCGATCAAAAGCGGGCCAACACCAACGTATGCATGTCTGCATCTAGGTTTTAGAGAATTTGACACTTTCTCGTCAGTATCAGTTTCTCCAGCAAGGTCAAACTCGAGCTTGGTAGCAAAATCTTTAGTATCGCCATTCCATGCCACGGGAGTAATAGTCGAGAATCCCAAGCGGCTGCCTTTTACTCCGCACCTGAATTCTTTCACTCTGCTGGCAGTTCCCGTATTGGCTTTAATAGCGTCGGGAGTCAAATCTTTAAATATATTGGCTCCCGCGTATCCCTGACCGGTCGGATGATTTGCATAAGAGGCATTGAAACATATCTTTCCGTTAATATTTATATAGGTTTTCATGCTTTCGGACTTCATATATCCCTTATATTTTTCATCACTGACCGGCTCAGACGCTGACTTCTTTTGATCAACAACGGCAAAAGACTTGTCC
>JAIRWN010000015.1 GCA_031268985.1 Holosporales bacterium | reverse complement strand
ATTCACTTGTTGTTAGGAGAACAGAGCAGTCATGTTTGCTCGTTCTCCTACATTCTCAGTGAAAAGCATCGTCTTAAACAAAGCGTTATGCCATTATGGATACATGAAATATCAGTTCAGAAGACAAATAATATTGGCAATAATCCATCAGAGAGCCTCTCCAGCCTCTCCATCCGTAATCTTCTCCCACTTCCGCTCCACGTTTTTCATGAAACAAAATGATAATGCGTGAATATTATGGCGCAATCGTCTCACTCAAATCTTTGATATACAAGGCACTTAACGGTATGTAACGATGAATTGTGATGAAATGTGAAAATGAGTTTTGGCTCATAACCCGAAGATAGTTGGTTCGAATTCCATCTTATCCGCAAACTTTATAGTTATGGCCATTACTACTTATAAAATTGTATTTCTCTGAATCTGTGTGGACTACACCATGGTACCCAGAAGAAGACTCGAACTTCCACCTGCTTTTAAACAGACTAGGACCTGAACCTAGCGCGTCTGCCAATTCCGCCATCTGGGCATACGATAAGAAGACTATAACACAAAAGCCTGAAGTGAATAATAGACATAACAGAAATCTTCTCTTTCATGAACATGATTGACAACGCAGCCCCGCTGGATCCTTTGGCTTATCAGAAGCGTTCTATGCCGCTTAGTTGACAATATGCAAAAACTTCAATCAGTTGTAATGGCGCTACAAAATCGCCAAAAGCTCTCATGCTAACAAATCGCATTTGTTTGTTTCCCACAAAAGTGGAGCATTTTCCAGTATATTCTACGAATTTAAGACCGGTAACACAAAGATCTTAGGCTGCAGTACGGCCAGTTAAATTTGTCTGCTTGAATTAGCATAAAAAGCCACCATTAGCTAAAGCTCGAGTCTTTTGTTCTACAAACTCGGCTAAAACAGTTTCTTGTTAATTTACAGTCGATTATTAGGCTAGAGCAAGGTTTTGGACAGATATTAAACGGTCCCTTGAGCTGCTCAAGGCGACCCCCGTACGGTTTATTGCCTATTTTAATAAAATTTTAAGCCATGATTGATAATCTGTTATTATAAAACGAGATGATGAGGCATTAAACATGAAGAAAATTTTACCACTAATTTCGTCAGTTTTTTTGGCCTCACATTCAAATGCTTCATTGCCGCTTCAAGAAGATGAGATTGTCATCCCTGTACGCCTAAAAATATCTGCCCAAATAAACGGCCAAGATGAACGTACCGTCGTAGTTCATGTTGAAGATGTGGATACATCCCGGCGCCAAGATATAAGACGAGATGATCTCGAGCCTCGGATTCGGCTAAAGACCATAGCCAATTGGGGATTCATGAACAAAGCTATGAAAGGTTGCGTAAGAGTTCTGTACTCTATACAAGGATTTGGGAAATTCCTTGGATGGGTCGGAGCAACAGTATCTACTCTGTCAGCAACCGCAAGGGATTACTTCCCGGAACAAAGTTTTCTTGTTCCTTCTCAAAAATTTTCTTTACTTGCCGGTATTGCCGGTGGATTGGTATACGCAGGATGTCAATATGCGGTACAAAGTTTGGAAAAAAAACTTCAAGAATTTGACAAAATTCGTAAAGCAGAAGAAACCAGTCCATATGATTCTGAAACGTCAGAACAAGTTGACAGCACATCAGACGTCTCAGGGGTTTCTTCTAAATCAAGCGCTTGAAGAAACATATATCCTGTTTTAATCTAGGGCCGATCGGAGTAACCAAAAGGTTTTCTGAGCTCAGAGAAAAAAGCCTCTAACATAGACCGGCATTCTATTTCCATCAAACCGCCAAAGACTTCCGGAGCGTATAGGCACATTTCGGCTGAGAAAAAGCGCACCCCGTGTTCTACTCCCCCGCCTTTTACATCATACGCGCCAAAAAACACCCTCTTTATCCTTGCAAGAGAAATTGCTGCTGCACACATTGCACAAGGCTCCAGCGTAACGTACATATCGCACATATCAAGTTTTGTTGTCCCCAGGGTTTTTGAGGTCTTTCTTATAATATTTATTTCGGCGTGAGCCGTTGGATCTCGGTCTTTATAAACTGTATTATGTCCAGTCGACAAAACCTGTTTCGATTTCGCGGATACCATAACGGCACCGACAGGTATTTCTTTCAGCTCTTTCGCCTTTTTAGCCTGTTCAATTGCAATCTTCATAAAGTAATTTGATGCGATATCCGAATTCAATTACTTCTTTATTAATGACTCAGACAAATTAGCTTTGGTCGCAGTTGCTTGTATTATATACAGAACGAATGTCGCCAAAACAGTTACGCTTATACCCAGCACTAGATACTTTGGATTACCATTGGAGTAAATCATACCTCCGATCGTAAGACAAATTGAGAGCACCAAATTTCTCGTCGAAGAGATGACGGAAGCGGCCGCTCCGGAAGTATTTTTGGGTGCATAGCTTAAAGCCATAGAACAAGACGCCGGGATCAAGCAGGCGCTGCCCAGACATTGAACACACATTGCGAGCAATAAAGCGCGCGGAGTAATAGTGAAAACGCCGGCAAGCATCACAACGTTTAGTAACGCAAAAACAGCGTAAAACCCTATACCAAGATACAGTCCGATTTTTTCATTAAACCTCTTTATGAGGGCCCTATAAGTCAGGGTCATACAAAACGATACCAGAAGGGGCAAAGCCTGAACAAAGGCAAATTCTTGAATCGTAAAGAGGAAGTCGATCGTATACAAGAAAGGAGAGGACACCGCAAACAACATATATCCGGAAACTATAAGCCCGGGCATAAAAGCGTAGACAATAAACGGCACGTTTGTAATAAGAAGTTTATAGCAATATAAGCCTTTCGAAACAGACCACTGTGCAGTTCGCTTTACCAAAGTTTCTTGGACGCAAAAATATATTGTCAACAAAGAAATCGTTTGCATAATGGCTAAGAAAGCAAAACTTATCCGCCATCCTCCCATTGAGCATAAAAAAGACCCGATTATTGGCGCAAATATCCAAGAAATAGGCCAGGACGTCTCTATAAAGCTAAGGTTGCGCGCCCGCTTAGCGCCTGTGCTTATGTCGGTCATTATGACCATAGATATGATTAAAACAACGCCGGATCCAATCGCTTGAATCAGTCTGAAAAAAAATAATGCGTATATGTTGGTGGACAAACAACAACCCATAAGTCCAAAAACAGATATAGCGAGCACGCGCACCAATATAAATCGCCGACCGTAAGCGTCGCTTAAAGGCCCCCAAAATACTCTTCCAAGAAAACTTCCGAACATGTGAACCCCAATAGTTCCCTGCGCCACAAAAGCCGACACATTGAAGTCGTCAGCAAGCAGCGGCAAACCCGGAATACATATGTTGACAACAGATGTAGAAACGATATTCGCGAACAACAACACAAACAGTAATATTTTTTTATTTTTTTTCATATAATTTATGCTTGCTTTCTTACATAGAACGCAAGGCTTTGTTGCTGTCTGCAAAATTTTCTATAAAAACAACAACTTCGTATGACACGAGCCTGCCATTTTACACTAGCTTTCTGATTTTTAAAGCAAAAAGTCGATTAGCCAATGTTTACAGAGCGGCGTCTTAAGCCTAATGCGAATAGAACTCTATTATAAGCGTAGTTTGCCGAGCAGTATAGTATGCGTTGTTCAACCCTTATCTTCTTCCCGATTCTTTTTAGTAGTTATTTTTCTTAACTGTGATATTTTGTATCTGCTCTTTGTTTTTGGATCTTTTGTCACGTGACGTTTCTGTAAGCAAACGGGCGGTTTTTGTTTTTAAGGATATGATTAATGAAAATAAATAAAATATATATTGGCAATATGTCGTATAGTACTACAGAAAATGATCTCGCCAGTTTGTTTGGGCAGTGCGGTAATGTAACAAGCGCAAGCGTAATAAAAGATCGTTATACGGGCCGATCCAAGGGATTTGGCTTTGTTGAGTTTGAGAACAACGACTCAGCAAATGCGGCCGTCGAAAAATTCAACGGTTATGATTTAGGTGGGCGCCAACTGCGAGTTAATATTGCAATGAACAAGCAAGAAGGCGATAGTCGTCGCAGAGATAGCCGGAACTAAGCAAACGGTTTGAATGTGCTTACGCCCACTGAGATTAAGTGGGCGTTTTTATTTGATACGTACAGATTGCGTTCAGATAAAACTGTCAGAATCCTTAGCTTCGCTGTTGATCATAAAATGACTCGGAGCTTTTGCAAGCACATCAAACCAGCCGCTTGCGCTGATTCTTCGGGAATGCAGACAGATTGGCATTTTTGTCTTTGAGCCGTATTTTAAGTCCCCCACGATCGGCATTCCCATTGCGGCACAGTGGATACGCAGCTGATGCGTGCGTCCAGTAATTGGTTCTAGGGCAAGCCAAGTTCGACTATTGTCTAATATTTGTAGCACTTTAAATTTTGTTGTCGCTTGAAGGCCGAGGCTACCACGATCCTCGACCATCAACTCTTTGCTGCCGACAAGTTTTTTCGCTATTGGAATATCAATAATGCCTTCGATTTCTTTTGGCACACCTTCTATAATCGCCCAATAAAGTTTTCGAACGGCTTTTTCCTTAAAGAACCGGGTAAGCGCGCTTGCAGGTTTACGACCTTTTGCAACGACAAGCGCTCCTGACGCAGGCTTGTCAAGCCTATGAACTAACTTAAGGGAAACGTTGTACTGTTCGTTATAGCTGGTCAGCATATCGTCAAGACAAAGACCAACCTTGCTTCCAGATTGCACCGGCAGACCGCCGGGTTTATTTATTACGATGAGCTCGCTGTTCTCATGGATTATTAACGAAAGCAGCTTTTGCGCCAGGCAAGGATCTTGTCGAGGAGAGTCCGCCTCACGATCGCTTATCAACAACATAGGTAAAGACACTGATTGCCCAGCATTCAACCTGTCGGCAGCGCACGCTTTCCCTCCGTCAATTCTGACAAGACGTTTTCTGATCAGCCTTTGAATTCCGTCAAATGGAATAGAAAGATTATCTTTAAGATATTTATCCAGTCTTTTGCCGACATCTTTCTCATTGACAACTGCTTCGTACCATTTCATAAGACTTTCCTTAACCGAGAACATATCATAATGGTGCTCAAAATTTTATTTTCATAATTAAGGCCAAGTTGCAAGCAAACAACCCGGATACTTCATTGTTTGAATGAAATTACGCAATACAGCCCTTGCAAGAAGGCAAAAATTCTTCCGCAATGGGGCACAATAGCAACATTTTGCAAAAACGTTTGTGTGAGGTAGTATTTTGAATTGTTTCTGCAGATTCAGAAGTTTTTTATTGGCCATGACAACCTTAAGGAGATCTTACGATTAAGAAGCGCAACAGTATATATGCGTCCTTTTATAAGCTGTTAAGTATTTTTTCTAAACCAAAATCCCTGAGGATTTTGTCGTACATCGTATTTACTTTGGCTTTTTCCTTTGGCGTTCTGACATATGTTGCTTGGCAGGGCAGAGCGCTTAATTTTAGCGAACATAAAGGATTTACGTTAATTTATTTGGACATAGCTTTATTTTTACTGACGTCCTTTCTGGCTGCTCAACGTTTGGCCGAATTATGGTCGGAGAAACGAAAAGGTCTGGCCGGATCAAAAATTCAAACAAAACTAACTTTAGTTTTTTCTGTCCTTGCCGTTTTACCATGTTTGGTGGTGACAATTTTCTCCGCTATATTTTTTCATGGCGAAGTAGAATCCTGGTTCACTAAAAGAAATCAGGCGGCCCTAACGACCGCAAGGCAAGTGGCTGAATCATATCTTAAAGAACATCAAAAAAACATCATCGAAGACGCAAATGCCGTTGCTTACATGTTGGCGCATCAAATGCCCATGCTTCCCAGTTCAGAAAATATCAGAAACAACTTCGTTTCACAGCTTGCAAACTTGAAATCGCTTGCCGATATAATTGTATTTGACAGAACCTGCGCCGTCATCGCCAGATCAAAACTGAGCTTCGCGGCAGAGTTTGCTCCAATAGAAGATAAAGATTTGATGATGGCGCTCAAGCAAAAGGTCGTTTTGATCAGCGGATCGGATTATCGTTTTGCCAGAGCCTTGGTTACTACAGAGATTGAAAATGATGTGTTTTTTGTTCTGGTAGGCCGACCGCTGGACATGTCTGTTATGGAATACATGGAGAAAACCAAGGCTACTGTGCAAGAGTATGAGAATATTCAAAGTAAGCGTTGGCGCTTAGAAGCCGGGTTTATAGTAGTTTTTCTGGCTGTTGGCTTGCTGCTTATATTTGCTGCAGTCAGTATCGCGCTTACTATTTCATGGCAGTTGACAAGACCGATAAGCCGGTTGATCAATGCGGCCGAAAAAATCCGCAGAGGAGACATGAATGCCAGAGTTCCTGAGAGAAACAACCAAGAAGAGCTTGATTTGTTGAGTAAAGTGTTCAATCAGATGGTTAATGATTTGATCTTTCAAAAAAAGAGTTTGGAAGAGACGAACGATCAATTAGAGTCTCGCAGCAAGTTTATTGAAGATGTAGTTTCAAGCGTTTCATCCGGAATCCTAAGCCTTGATAGATCAAGGAAGATAGTATTCGTCAATCAAGCCGCAAGCAATTTCTTTAAAGCAGATCGCTCAAAATGTTTGAATAAATCGATACAAAAACTGCTTCCGGAAATAAAAGATGCGCTGGATCGAGCATACTCGTTAAAAAAATCGTACGAAGCTGAGCTGCAAATTGAATTTGAAAAAAGCGCTCGCTTTCTTTTTGTCCGAGTCATTTATGACGCAGGCGCCGGCGGATATGTCGTAACGCTTGACGATATGACTGAACTTTTTGTCGCCCAGAAAAGAGCTGCCTGGTCTGATGTGGCTCGGCGGGTTGCGCATGAAATAAAAAATCCGCTCACCCCTATACAACTAGCCGCCGAAAGAATTCAACGCAAATATGTGAAACAAATAACCGTTGAACAAGAGGTGTTTTCAAGGCTTACAAAAACAATCATCGAACAGGTTGATGACATAAGATACTTAATAGACGCGTTCAGTTTGTTCGCCAAAATGCCGTCGCCAACTATTACGAAATTTGACTTGGCCAAAGTTTTCCGAGACGTTTTATTGCTGCATCAGGTTGCAAATCCTGACATTACATTTGTAGACAATTGCAAATATGATACACTAATTGTTGAAGGTGATGCCAGAATGCTACATCAAGCGGTAAGCAATATTGTTCTCAACTCAATTAAAGCAATTAAAGAGGTGGCAATAAAGCCGAATCATCCGCAAATTTCCGGTAATGTATTGGGCCGTGACAGTAAAACGGAGATAGTTATTGAAGATAACGGACCCGGCTTTCCGGAGGAGTATCGTGAAAAACTAACCGATCCTTACGTTACGATGAGCCCCAATGGAACGGGGCTTGGGCTAGCTATTGTAAAAAAAATAGTGTTTGATCACAGTGGAGAGTTATTTTTGGAAAACGCCTCTGGCGGCGGTGCGAGAGTGTCTATATTGATCCCAAAGAATCAAAGCTAGCTGATATGGCTGTGCAAAAACAAGAAATCCTGGTTGTAGACGATGAGCAAGAGGTAAGAGCTCTCATTTCCGATGTTCTTCGCGATGAGGGATATACTGTAAAACAGGCGTCCGACGGTCAGTCTGCCGTCAATGTATTAAATAATTCTGCTCCGGCTGTAGTTCTGCTTGATTTATGGATTGGCAACAATGAATCGGCCGGTATGGTTATCCTTGAAAGGATAAAGGAGGACTATCCTTATATTCCGGTTATTATGATATCTGGCCATGGAACAATAGACGTCGCGATAGACGCCACGCGAAAAGGAGCCCACGACTTTATCGAAAAACCGTTCGTTATTGATAGACTGCTTTTGTCAGTAAGACGCGCCGTCGAGTCTTATTTGCTTGCGGAAGAAAATTTTAAGTTGCGTAAAAAAGTTAGACAAGACAATCAGCTCCTTGGAAAATCTGCAGAAATCAGCCAAATAAAGCAAACCATAAAAAAAGTGGCCGGCACTAATAGCCGCGTATTTATAATCGGCCCGGTTGGAGTAGAAACAGAAGCCATTGCCATTGAGACTCATAATTGTTCGCTACGCAAAAATTCTCCGTTCATTCTCTTCAACTGTGCAAATATAACCTCGGGCGTGCTTGAAAAGGAACTTTTTGGCGAGGAAAATCAAAATGGAGAAATAATTGTTCGCGGGGCGTTTGACGCCGCCGAAAATGGAACCATTTTTCTTGAGGAAGTGACCGAGTTGCCGACTGAACTTCAATCAAAACTTGTGCGCGTTCTACAAGAAAATTATTATAAACGCGCAAATGGACGTCACGCTATCGACGTAAATTTCAGAATAATTAGCTCTACATCAAGCGATGTTGAAGAACTCATTACGCAGGGCAAATTTCGTCAAGACCTATATTATCGTTTGGGTATTGTCCCCATCAGGGTCCCTCCAATCAAAAATCGGCGCGAAGATATTGAGTATATGGCAAGTTTTTTTCTGAAAAATTCAAAGGATTTCTTCGGGCTGCCATCAAAAAGAATAAGCAGAGAAGCTTTGTCTTTATTAACTTCTTATGATTGGCCGGGTAACGTGAGACAGCTCAGAAATGTAATTGAGTGGATGTTAATAATGAGCGGTGAAAATGATAAAGAAGAAATATCAATTGAGTCTCTTCCGCCGGATATAAAACTACCTCAATATTCTTCAGCAAGCGATGTAAGCATGGACAAATTTATCAATCTTTCACTGAAAGATGCTCGCGATCGATTTGAGCGCGAATATCTTATTATGCAAATTAACAGGTTTTTGGGCAATGTATCAAAGGCGGCCAATTTTATAGAAATGGAAAGGTCTGCACTGCACAGAAAGCTGCGATCTTTAGGAATAAGCAGAGAAGAGGCGCGCGAGTAAAACATGTCAAAAGCTGACAATAACTTGACTGATACAGTTGTCTCCAGGCTATGCCATGATATCGCTTCCCCTATTGGCGCAGCTAAACTTGGCCTGGAAGCAGTTTCCTCAAAGCAAAAATCAGAAATAATTTCGGCGGTTGCAAGCAGTTTGGAAAAAGCTATTACAGTGATTAATGTTTTCCGATTAACCGCCTCGCTAAGCGCTTTTTCTTGGGACCAAGTTAGAAAGACGATCTTTGAGTATGCCTCAAGTAAAAACATAGATATAAAATTAGATATAGCAACTCAATTGTCGGATTCTTTGGTCAAGTGCGTTTTCATAATGCTGGTGATACTGATCGGGTCGTCCAGAAAACGATGTAGCTTTAAAATATATAAAAAATTTGAAGATAGATTTTCCGTCTGTTTGGAAGGCGATGGCGAATTTTTCCTGTCTTCCAGCGATTTGGCCAAATTAGCTTCTGATTCAGAAGAAAATTCATCAAAAAATGCTCTGGCCAACTACTTAAAAAAGATCTTTAGAAACAGCAATCTCGACTATGTTTTTGAAGAGCTTAGCGGCTCTAAGGTCAGCCTTATTATTTCGCAAAAACAGGCTTTAGAAAGCAATACTTACTGTTCAACTTGAAACAAACAATAAACCTTGCTAGCATCTTTTGGAGAGATCGCGTTTTCTTGACATGATAAAGATAAAACTTGCTATAACGCTCATGGGAGCGGTTTTGCTTTTAAGTGGATGCGTTCCAGCTGCAATTGTCGGCGGAACCGCTCTGGTAGGCAATACCGCGCTGCGTAGCACATCCGGCATAACCGGAAAAATGAGCGACATAACGATACAATCTCGCATCAATGCTAAATGGGCAGCTTATAACATCAATCTAAACGACCGTCTTAACGTTTTTGCCAAAGGGGGGTATGCTCTTTTGATAGGATATGCAAAAGACGAGCCTCAGCGGGACAAAGCACTTGAACTTGCTCGGAAAGTTCTTCCTTTAAACAAAATATATAATGAAATCCGGGTGGGAAGTCGCCAGGGCGCCGGAAGATATTCATCAGACGCTACGATAACATCAAAAGTCAGCGCCGCTATTTTTGTTAAAGGCAAAGTTAGATCATTTAACTACAATGTGACGACTCTTGATGGAACGGTATATGTTATCGGTGCGACAAGCGATCCTCAAGAGATGCAAATGGTTATAGACTTGATAAGTCACATCAAAGGTGTGGGCAGAGTTGTTACCTATATTCGAGTTATTCCGGACTGGGTAAAATAAGAATGCGAAAGCAGGTCTTGTTTTTAAAGAGTTTTTGCTCTGCGTTTTCATTCTTATTATTCTCTGCAT
>JAIRWN010000023.1 GCA_031268985.1 Holosporales bacterium | reverse complement strand
GGAATAGTTGCCTGTGAAGCCGAGGTAAAACAAGAGAGAACGTCCTTCCGATCTTCCTGCGCTGCAGCAAGACGAAGCAAGCGTTCCAAAAACTAGGGCAAGGCATGCTAGAGAGCGGCGGTAATGGCTACCCCCCCCCCCCCCGCTCTGATTATCAATAATCCCATTCATCAACCTTCCCTCAAAATTTTTATGCAAAACACTATTAGCTGCTTTTTAGCGCATTCGATGTACAACAGCAACTGATTTTAAAACCAACAAATTAACAAGTTTGAAACCTGTTGATTATACATTCTGATTAAATATCCGGTTATTAGTTCATGGACAAACAGAGCGCGGGCAAACCTAAAAAGGCCATATCGTTAAAAACAAAACTGCTCAGCACGAATATTGCCGGATTGCTTATAGTTTCCGTAACAATGTTTTTCACCCTTACCCTTAATATACAAGATCGGTTAAAAAAAGACCTTGGTCTGCAGCCGGACAAGAAAATTGAAGCGGCAACTTCTGTATTGTCCAAGGCCTCCCAAAATTCAAAATTAACACCTCTTCAGTCGCCGATGATTGACGAGGCTTTAATATCCATAAAATCTATGACCGGCCAGGATATAATTTTATATGTTGACGGCAAGGCCGTTAAATCAACTTTAAACAAGTATGGCGCTGAAGATATCCCTGAACTGTCGTCTCAGATAAAAAAACTGCTTACAGAAGAACGAGCGCCCAAAAATAGAGAATTAAAAATTTTAAACGACAAATATTTCGTGTCTTTCGGCCGGATAAAGAGCGCAGATAAAACGGAAATCGTAGCGTGTCTGGTTTCTTCCGAATTACCATTTTCTGCGCTTATAAAAGAGCTCGAAAAAGCTATCATGAGTAAAACCATTCTCGTTTTAGCGTTTGTTTTAATGATATCGTTTTTAATCATCCAGAATTCGCTTAATCCACTGATAGCCCTGCAAAACATAATGAGTAGAATTGCCAAAGACGATTTGGATGTAAAGATTCCCGCGATGTACCTTAAAGATGAAGTTGGCGAAATGGCCAGGATTGTGAATTTCTTTCGTGAAAGCCTGGTTCACAAAAAACAACTTGAAAAAGAGTCTCAACAAATGCAGGAGCAAGAAAGCAAAAGAGACCGAGAGCAAGCCAACAGACTGGCGCAGCAATTCGAAGACGCGGTCAGAGACGTTCTGGCTTCGGTTACGCAAGCGGCCGAAAAGCTTCGTGAATTCGCAAAAGAAATGTTGCGTTTATCCGAAGAAACAACCAATGAGGCACAAAGCGCGTCAACTTTTGTCGAGGATGCATCGCAAAACATGCAAGCGGTTGCAGACGCAACAAAAGAGCTCTCCATTTCATTTAATAAAATAAGTCAACGCGTTCTTGAATCTTCGATTGTAGTTAACAAAGCCGTTACCGAAGCCGATAAAACAAACCTTAAAGTTACCGGACTTTCTGTGACGGCTCAAAAAATAGGGGACGTCGCAAGTTTAATATCTGATGTTGCAAACCAAACAAACCTGTTAGCGCTGAACGCGACAATAGAGGCTGCTCGCGCAGGCGAAGCCGGACGCGGATTCGCCGTTGTCGCTGGCGAAGTCAAAACCCTTTCGACCCAAACGACAAAAGCTACTGAGGATATCAGCGCACAAATTCAAAATATTCAATCATCCACAGACGACGTCGTTATGGCCATTCAGGGAATAAGCGAAACAATTAGCAGCATTAATGAGTTCACCAATTCTGTAACCGCCGCCATTGAGGAGCAAACCTCATCCAGCGTTGGAATCTCGCAGAACGTTCAAAGTGCGGCAACCGGCGTAAGCGACATTGCGTCCAGCGTAAATCATGTGTTGGAAAGCTCTGGGCACGTGAGTCGGGCTGCAGCCGAGGTGCTTGAAGCGTCAAACCAAATGACCGAACAGTCCGCCTTATTGCAAACAGAAGTAAACAATTTTCTTGCAAACATAAGGAAAAGAGCTTAGTCCGCGGGAGACCTTTATGTCAAAGCATGAAATGCTGGCCGGACTTTCAGACGAAGCGCGCATAGCAAAATATCTTCGTCACATCAACCGTTTTCCAATGCTGGAGAAGGACGAAGAGTTTACTTTGATGAGTCGATGGTTGAAAAATGAAGATAGAAAATCTCTTACTAAAATAGTTGAAAGCCACATGCGATTGGTAGCAAAAGTGGCGAAGGGATACAGAGGATACGGCCTACCGCTTGATGAACTGATTGCCGAGGGGCACATAGGCATAATGCAAGCCCTCAAACACTTTCAGCCAAGCAAAGGCTTTAGATTCGCAACTTATGCCATACACTGGATACGCTCGGCCTTGCTGAATTACATTTTTAAAGCGAGCTCGATATTCAATATCAAGCCAAATAAGGAGCATAAAAAGGTCTTTTTTAAGATTAAGGGCTTAAAAAACGCTCTTGGAATAAATATGCAGGACAGGCTTACGCCGGAAAATATCATGCAAATAGCCAAATCTCTGGAGGTCAGCGAAGAAGCGGTTAAAACCATAGAGGAAAATGCAAAAATAACCACAAGCGCTATGTCTATTAATGCTAAAGAAAACGAAGAAGGAATAGACTGGGTCAACATGGACAGCAGTAATATCGAGCTTTCGGCGGTAGAGAAAGACGAGCTGGACTATAGAAAAGAGCTTTTAGCCAAGTCTATGAAAATATTGAGCAAAACGGAATATGAAGTTCTTGTTAGGCGCAGATTTTCCGATGAACCACAAAAACTGGAGGATATTGCTAAAGAGCTTTCTGTTTCTCGTGAACGCGTTCGGCAAATAGAAATTAGCGCTTTTAATAAGCTGAGAAAACATATGATTAATCTTTCAAAGATGCGTCGACCGTCCTATATCAATATAAGCGCTGCCTATATCAATATAAGCGCTGCTGAAATGCAGGGAATTGGCATATTGTTAGCGCTACCCAAGTCTTTCATAGACTTTTTGTCGAGATTTTAGTCAATATTGGACATTGTTATTGTCTGTTTAGCCTGGTCAGATTGATGTGACATTACTTTGCTCTGACTTGAAGCATTTGCAAGTAAAGAACCTTAAACGCTCAAAATTCTCTGATAATCAAAACGCTTATGAAACATAATGTCAATTTTTTATTTTGTTCAAAAAAATGCTGATTGGACAAAGAGCGCAAACGTTGCCTAGATACAACAACCGAAAAAATATCTACCGTTTTTTAAATTTATTTCAACGCCATTTGTTCAAAATTATCAATGGCAAGAAACACATTTGAAAAATGTGTTAGTCTTCTGCAAGGCATGTGTTTATTGGAAACAATTGTCTCCATAGATGAAAACTGACTATGGCCGCGCGTCGGTAAAAAGGAGAAGATTTTTTTAACGTACGTCGACCTCATGAGCAGTCTTTATAGATCTGCTGAAAACGGACTTGTGTATTATCTAGGATATAAAAATTAGTCATGGCGCTCCCTCGCCTTCCACATGGAGAGGTTCGCACTTCACCGCCCGCTTGTAGAACTCTAAAATTACTCCTATTCCTTATCCAATCAAAATATATTTTACTACTAAATCACTTTGGTCAACCTAGTTTTTGGGCCGGTTGTTGATAATAATTTTAAAAATAAACTAAAAAAATAATTTGACAAAAGCGTAATACTGTATCATATATGTAAACAGTTAGTTAATCGTTAAATGAGGATGAAGATTATGAAAAACGTTATAATAACAACAGCAGCAATTGCTCTGCTTGTCCCTGAAATCGCAGATTGTATGCGATCACGACCTATGAAAGCTCAAACGCAATTTACGACGGAAGATCAAATTATTTACAACGGACGAATTGCTATGGTCGCGCGCTGTTCTTCTGATCGGCCTTTTTTGAGAGAAAAACATGTCTATGCAGGCGCAGTTCTGCCACTCCAACATGTAAAAGTAGTTTCCAGTCTTGCTAATCCGGGCGGAAGAATTTACATTCCGTCTGCATTCACTTTTTCAAATAGAATATGCCCACAATCTGTGTACGTTCCGGGAAGTGTAAAGCGGTTCAGCGATCAGTGTTTTCGTGGATGCGGCAATCTGTCTGTCGTAGCATTTGCATCCAACTCGCAATTGGCAGGGATCGGCGATGAGGCTTTCCGCGGATGCCTTAGTTTACTATCTATTCGTATTCCGGCAAGCGTAACGCAGATCGGCAATGCGTGTTTTGACGGATGCGGCAATCTGTCTGTCGTAGCATTTGCGCCCAACTCGCAATTGAGAGAGATTGGCGCTTCTGCCTTCAACAGGTGTTTTCATTTAGCATCTATTTATATTCCGAGAAATTTAGAGAGGATTGGCATGTGGTGTTTTTGTAAATGCATAGAACTAGCTGATGTAACATTTGAGTCTGGCTCGCGAGCGAGAATAATAGATAGTGAGGCCTTCATCGACTGCTCCGATTTACTATCTATTCGTATTCCGGCAAGCGTAACGCAGATCGGCAATAAGTGTTTTAACGGATGTATAAGGCTGGACTCTGTAGCATTTGAGCCAAATTCTCGACTACAATATGTACAAAGAAACGCTTTTCCTACAAAAACTACGGTTACAGGTTGTCCTATTGGATATTAAGGCGGCTTAGCGTTAATTTATGAACAGAATTGACGTTTAGCATAACTTGCGACGTAATTACACAAGCCCCCGCCGCTCTTCGGCGGGGGCTTTCCATATTCTTGGAGCAAATCACGCGATAACATAAATCCACCACGACGAAGGGCTTGTAATTTGGAAGCCTAACAGTGTAATGTCGATCAGTACAAGTCCGGCAAACTCCTTGAAACACTTGTATTTAACAAATTGTCCGTGCTTATAGCAGTTAATTTGGGATATGAAATACATACCCTTACAGAGATAGAGAAAATCGCGAGATGATTTTATATTGAAAAATGAAGACGGAGATATCGTTGGTATAGAAGTGAAATCTGGGGGTGTTGTATCCGGCGATGATTTTAAAAATATTTGGATTCTTACTCACAGCAAAATAAAATATATAAGGTCGATTAAACTTAAATAACGTTCATAATTCAGAGATAATTCAAAGTATTAATGCTGTCGAGTTGAAATATTAGGTAGTCAGGTCTGCTTCAGAAAGCATCGAGAAGCCGGCGTAGAACGGCATGCTAGTTTTTTAATTAACAATCTAATAGGAAACGGCGGGAAGTTTTTTGTCGCTTTTTATATTAATTGGTCGGAGTGAGAGGATTTGAACCTCCGACCCCCGCCTCCCGAAGGCAGTGCTCTACCAGGCTGAGCCACACTCCGCATAATAAACAACACTATAACAAGCCGGTTAGGGTTGATACAACCCATTTTAATTAACTATCCGACGCGCATCAACACCGCTATAGCATTTTCATTTTTTGGCCAGAAACCGTCTAATGCGACGCTCTTTGTCTTCTAAGGACAACAAATTATAGAACAACTGTCGTTCCAAAGCGATACCTTGTGACAGCGTAGTTTCTTGAGCGCTTTTTATAGCTTGCTTTGCAGCAATCAGCGCTGATTTTGGTTGTGCGTCAATTTTCTTAGCTAACTCAAGCGCGCTTGATATAAGCTCGGTGTAAGGCGCTATTTTAATTACTATTCCAAAATTGAGCGCCTGCGCAGAGTTAAAAAACTCTCCTGTTAGACAAATAGCGCTTGTTTTCTGCCATCCTATAAGCCTTGCCAAACGTTGAGTAGCGCCCAAACCGGGAATCATGCCAAATTTTATCTCCGGCTGCCCAAATATGGCCGTATCGCTCGATACCACAATGTCGCACATGAGCGCGAGCTCTAACCCAGCGCCAAGGGTATATCCAGACACTGCGGCAATCACAGGAACTCGGCATTCCGAAAGCTTTTCCCACTTCTTGTTTATAAAGTCATCAGTAACAGCTTGCCGAGTATTTCTATTTAAGGTTTCTTTAAGATCTAGGCCTGAAGAAAACGCTTTCTCAGTACCGATGACAATTATAACTTTTATATTTTGATTTTCTTCAAGTTCGGAAAGGCAATTGTATAGATTATCGATAAGATTTTGATTTACTGCATTCAAGTGCGGAAAATTAAGTCTTATAACTGCTGTGCTACCCGATATTTCCGTTGTTAAATAATTGTCCATTCGGCACGCAACTTTCACTAAAGCATACTATAAGGTAAGCTTTTTAATAAAAAGTAAAAACGTTTAAAGGGCTACTGTTGGCAGTTTTTGCAAAAAAAAGATGAGCGGCCGTCGATTTTCTTTTTTAGAATAACGCATCCACATTTTGAGCAAGAAAGTCCGCTTTTTGAATATACCAAAAAGTGATCTTGATAACGACCTTTCTTGCCGTCAAGATGAATATAGTCTTTCATGCTTGTCCCACCAAGTGAAATGGCGTTGCAAAGTACGGATTTTATTGATTGCGCAAGTTTTCCGCTTTCTTCCTGCGTGATGGTTGCCGATGATCTCATAGGATTTATTCCGGCATAGAATAAAGCGTCATTCGCGTAGATATTGCCTATGCCTGATATTTTCTTCTGATTTAGCAACAAGGACTTGATCGTCACATTGTTGTTTCGAGTCAAGCTAAACAAGCGCTTTGCATCAAATTCATTTGAGAGAGGATCAATCCCGAGGCTTGTTATATATTCCGGATTTTGATGGAATATGTCGATAAGGCCGAATTTCCTGGTATCAAAGAACTTTATTGCAAAACTGCCCAGCCTAAAGACGACTCGCAAGTGTTTTTCGCTCAAGGCAGTGTTCTTCCCGCTGTTGGGCGCTACCAACAATTGACCGGTCATCCCTAGGTGGATTGCTAAAATATTATCGTTGCTAAGATTGAACAGCAAAAATTTTCCTCGCCGTTCTATGCTATTAATTTTCCGGTTTAAAATGTCTGTTTTTAAGGTTTTCGGAACCGGCTTCCTTAGCTTATCAACAAGTATCTCTATGTCGTAAACAGTATGATCAAGTGCGATTTTCTGAAGCTGGAGTTTTAATATTTCTATCTCGGGAAGCTCAGGCATTATTGCTCAGATTTTCAGTCAATCGCGCTTTAAAAAGCGCCTTTTGTTTATCGTTTCCAACAACGAAAGGCAGAATACTTTCAGCAATTTTCCCTAAAATCGGTTCCAATAAAGTTTCTTCCGATTCATTAAAATTAGCCAGCACATAATTTACAATATTATCTTGCGAACGACCGATTCCAATACGCAGGCGCCAAAAATCCGGGCCTATGCGCTTGATAATATCACGTATACCGTTATGGCCGGCGTGACCTCCGCCAAACTTCAACCTCAATACGCCAAAAGCAAGATCTATATCGTCGTGTATAATAATTATGTTCTTTGCTGGGATTTTATAAAACGTAGAAACGCTAAGCGCCGCCTCTCCGGACAGATTCATATATGTAGTTGGCTTAATGAGCAGAACCTTCTGTCCACAAAAATCCAGTGAAGTTATCAGGCTATTGTCATGATGCTTAAAGTTGGGCACTTTATAGGCAACCGCAATGCGATCCACTGCCATAAACCCGGTGTTATGTCGACTGAACACATACTCATTCCCGGGATTACCGAGGCCAATTATCAGGTACATGCCAGCTCTCTATAAAACCGATCTGCGTTTCTCGCTTTCGTTGAATTTAAGCTATTTGGAAAGCGCTATGACTTGGAAGTTTGACGTCCAGCAGGTTCCGTTGAAGCGCCGGCTGACTGTGCTTGCCCTGCTGTTGCTTCTGCTGCGCTTGCCCCTTCTTTATCTGAGACTTCAGACCGTACGCTGCTTGGAACTACTATGGTCGCTACGGTATGATCGCTTTCATAGCGAGAAACGTTAACTCCGGCGGGGAAAGAGACATCCTTTATTTTAATGGTGTCATGAAAATTCAATCCAGACAAATCGATATCGATATAATCAACAACAGAACCGACGTCACAAGATACGTCGAGCATGTGATCAATTATATTCAGCACTCCGCCCTGCTTTATAGCTGGAGACTTATTGTCGTTAACAAACCTTAAAGGAATTTTGACGTTAACTTTGCGACCTGCCGTAACTCTCACAAAGTCAACGTGTATCGGCTTGTCGGTTACCGGATGAAACTGTATATCCTTAATTAACGCTTTTTGATTCGACTGTTCTCCGGCGTCCAGATTGAATATTCTCGTTAAAATTCCTTTAGCACGAAGCTCTTTTTCAATATCGCACAAATGAACGCTCACTGCCTGCGGGCTCTTGCCTTCCCCGTAAACAATCGCCGGGACTAAACTTGCATTCCTCAGCGCACGGGCCGCTCCCGTACCGGTTTTTCCACGGGATTCTATTTTGATAGTATTAACTTCGCCCATTTTTATTTTATAAAATCTGCCTAAGAACTTTTTACCCTTGCCCACAGCAAGTATAGTTCATTTACAAAATGTTGGCAAGAATTTCCAGAATAAAACCAACATAAAATACTTCTACTACAAACCGACTCTTAGGTTCACAAAAAACGCTCGGGCCGGTTCCTATTCTCCGCTCTGATTAGCTTCAGGATGATGTTCTTCGGAAGCATTGTTACCAGATTCAGCTTCGCGCGCCTCATTCTCAGCCTCTTTCTGCTTTGCAGACTGTTGCTCGACCGAATCGTCCTCAGTTTCTTGTGCGGGACACGTTTCCGCTTTACTCTCGAGCTTCTCGATTTCGTTTTTTGCCTCCAGCTCTCTTTGTTCGATTTTCTCCAGAATTACCTTCTCCTCATTGCAAAAGTATGATTTTACCTTGTGCCAAAAATCGCTAAATATATTCGCTTGAACCGACGGCGTCGAGGACATTGCCGCCGCAAACATCAAACACACACTTTTGTAAAACTTCATAAAACTCCTTCGAAAGCACCTTCGGAGGAAATTATAATAAACTTTTTAAAATAAAGAAATACCTTTCGACGCATTTAGTATGTACTTAATACGGGCCGCATGTACAATTAGTCTTGGTAATTGCAGGGCCTGAGGTGGTCTATGCTTAAAATAATGATTAGCGGCATAACCGGAAGGATGGGAAAGCTGATTGCATACGCCATAAACTCAATCCAAGATGTTACTCTAGTTGGAGGAACCAGCTTGCGCAGCGCGCCCGGACAAATCGATTTTAACGGCGTCTCTGTCCAAATCGGCAATGCCCCAGACCAGATCGTTCCTAAAACAGATGTCATCATAGATTTTTCAGAAATTTCTGCAACGGAAAAATTATTGGATTGCGCAGTTAAGTACGGCAAGGCTCTGGTGATTGGTACGACAGGCGCTTTTAACTTTGAAAAACTGAGGCAAGCGTCCGAAGCGGTTCCCGTGTTCTATAGCGCCAACTTTAGCCTAGGCATATATCTTATCAATAAGCTGATCCCGGTCATTCTTAAAACCTTGCCTGTTGAAGAATATGACATAGAGATCCTCGAAACGCACCACAGATGGAAAAAAGACTTGCCGTCCGGGACTGCGTTAACCATCGGGCAAGTTGTCGCGAGTTGTTTAGGAAAGCGATTGAAAGACATTATGCGCAAAGATCAGAGCCCAAGAAATTGCGGCGAACTGGGCATATCTTCGATACGAGGAGGCTCCGCCTTTGGCGAACATGAAATAATGTTTTTGGGACGGGAAGAGACTGTCAAAATTAAACACGCTGTCCTTAATCGCACAGTTTTCGCCCGTACAGCTGTAAAAGCGGCAAAGTGGGTGACGGGAAAGCCCCCGGGGCTTTACGGAATGGACGATATGTTGTCAAGTTTAATATGATTTAGGCCCGAGCAAAACATCAGTTGCCTCTTACTTAAGTATAAAATGTATTCCGTTTACATCTTGTAGTATTGCCTGTACCATTTGACAAACTCCTTTATACCGTACTCAATCGGTGTATTTGGAGAATATCCAACATCTGCGGATAAGTCTTCGATATCAGCCCAAGTCTTTTTTACTTCCCCAGGTTGAATGGGCAGCATTATCTTTTCTGCCCTTATTCCCAGTTCTGATTCTATGCATTCTATGTATCGCATCAGATTTTCAGGTTTGTTATTCCCTATATTATACAGACGATAAGGCGCAGCGTGACTGGTCGCAGGATCGTTACAGATGCGCTGGCTCTGAACAGGATATTTACTAAGCGCAATTTTCACTACACCGGTAACTATATCGTCTATAAAGGTAAAATCACGCGCCATGTCGCCGCGGTTAAACACTTCTATAGGTTTACCGGCAAGGATGTTTTTTGTAAAGGAAAACAAAGCCAAATCAGGCCGCCCCCAAGGCCCGTATACATTGAAGAACCTAAGCCCGGTAGAAGGTATAGCGAACAAGTAAGAATAAGAATGCGCCATGAGTTCATTTGCGCGTTTGCTTGCCGAATATATGCTAAGCGGGTGATCGGCCGGATCGTGCTCGGAAAACGGCATTTTAACATTGGCCCCATAAACCGAACTGGTGGAAGCATATACCAAATGCCTAACAGGATAGCGACGACAACTTTCTAAAATGCTTAAAAAGCCATAAATGTTCGAGTCTATATAAGAGTATGGATTCTCAAAACCGTACCTAACTCCGGCTTGGGCAGCCAAATTAATCACGATTTCCGGCCGATGCTTTGAAAAAGCCTCCAAAACAATGTCTTTTTCTTTAAGGTCGATTCTTAATTCCGCAAAGAGCTTGTAGTTTTTTAATTGCCGGCTGCGAGCTTCCTTCAGCGACACATCATAATAGTTATTAAAATTATCTATACCGACGACAGAATGTCCGTTTTCCAAAAGGTGCCTGGCAACAAAGAACCCTATGAATCCTGCCGTTCCTGTGACAAGCAATTTCATGTGGATCAAAGCCTCCAAAGTATGACGTTTTTGGGCTTTCTTTCTCTGTCAAGCACAGATTTTATATCCATAACCAGGCAAGGCCGAGAAGGTTTTATAAGTCGGCCGATCAGGTTCCAACCTTGATCAACGAAGCTGCTGTGAGCAACGGCGAAAATTACCACGTCAGCCATATTTATTTCATTGATATCAGTGTTATCAAGGCCATATATGTTCTTCATTTCCGTCTTGTCTGCGTACGGATCGGCGATTACAGCACTTAACCCCATGCTATCCAGAGATTTCACTATGTCATACACTTTGCTGTTTCTAAGATCGGGAACGTTTTCCTTAAATGTCATGCCGAGAATGACGATCCTCAGATCATTTCTCTGCATCTTGTTTTTAACTAAAACCTTAAGCATACTCTGGGCTATATACTCGCCCATGCTGTCATTTATACGTCTTCCGCTGAGGATAACTTCGGGAGTATACCCAACCAATCTAGCCTTATGAGTAAGATAGTAAGGATCAACGCCTATGCAATGCCCACCTACAAGCCCCGGCTTAAACGGTAAAAAGTTCCACTTGGTTTCAGATGCATCCAGCACATCGCGGCTGTCAATTCCCAACCGACTGAATATTAAAGAAAGCTCATTCATAAGAGCAATATTAATATCACGTTGAGTATTTTCGATTACTTTAGCCGCTTCAGCGACTTTAATACTTTTTGCACAAAAGACTCCCGCTTTAATTACAGACGCGTAAACTTCTTTTACTATATTTAAAGTTTTTTCGTCAGATCCGGATACCACCTTACGTATGCTTGTGAATTTATGATTTTCGTCGCCGGGATTGATTCGTTCCGGGCTGTACCCTACGGTAAAGTCTCGGCCAAGTTTAAGACCGGAATGCTGTTCCAACACAGGAACACATTCCTCTTCAGTAGCGCCTGGATATACGGTTGACTCGTATACTACGACATCTCCTTTTTTAAGTTGGCTTCCAACGGTCTGGGACGCTGAAATCAAAGGAAAAAGGTCAGGCTCATTCGATGCGTTGACTGGCGTTGGCACACATACTATGTGAAAGTCAGCGTCTCTAAGACCGTTTGGATCGGACGTAAAATTGATACGCGCTTTTCTGAGGTTGTATTCATCGACTTCGCCGGTAACGTCAACGCCTTCAGACAGCAATTTAACCCTTGATTTGTTGATATCAAACCCAACGACTTTCTGTCTTGCGCCAAAGGCAACGGCCACAGGCAGTCCTACATATCCTAGCCCGATGACGGAAATCTTTCTCAAATTAGTTTCCTAAGCAAACTGTAACTGAGGGATGGATGGTATTACTTTTCATCCACATATGCAAAGTCATTCAGGGCTCCTAATAACGTCTTCGCCAGTCCATGCCAACCTCGCCCAGAGAATTCACTTTTCCAGATAGTTTTGGAGAAAGCAAGATCTGGACATTCAGATACGCGACTTTATGTATAGTATCGCTTTCTACGCTGACATAAACATTGTTGCCAATATGCTGTCCAAAGCCTACGTTACCTATATTTACATTATTATGTTGGGCTAAATCTTGGTCATGATTGCTTTGATCCAAACCTTGAAGCGCGGAAAATGTTTTGTTCGATTGGCTTTTGATCGTTGCAACCACGCCGTTAACTTGCAGAGCTTCAATCAAAGTAAGATCGTATTGCGACTTGCCGAACAGCAAGTAAGAGAATATGGCTTCAAGCGGCATAAACGGCTCGGAACTCAACAAAAAGCTAATTTCTCCCGAACCTTGCTTTATATTGGCGGTTACCTTAGCAAGGCCAATATCTTTGCTTGCATACATGTTCACCATTGGGACAAAAGGCGCTTTCTCGCTGTAAGTTATGATGCCGTTTATAATTGGGATAGTCTTGCCAAGAAAAAGAAACTCTCCTTTTTCCAGCGTTAGCATGCCATCAAGAGCCCCTT
Organism: Holosporales bacterium; assembly: GCA_031268985.1. Lineage (GTDB taxonomy): Bacteria > Pseudomonadota > Alphaproteobacteria > UBA3830 > JAIRWN01 > JAIRWN01. Next base: position 30,684 of record JAIRWN010000023.1, on the reverse strand, counting down.
CTTTATCTTTTCCGCCAACTAGTCGCACATTGCCCTTCCATGACGAATCAAGCATTTTTCCCTTTAGCTTCAGTTTTTTGCAGTTCAAATGTACGTCGCATTTGAATGGAAGGTTAACCTGGATCTTTTTTTGCGCAAGCACATCTATATACCGTCCGCATTCCAAGATCTGGATGCCCCCCCTGTTATCGTTATAGGTAGTATCTATGTCGACAAGCACGTATGGCATTTCAAGACTGCCCAAAAACATAAGGTTATTTAAGGGACCTTTAAGGAACGAGTCGCCATCCACGCTCACAATAAGGTCGTCCTCGTCTATTATTTTGAAATTTTGAAACTTCACATTGGCGTCAGCCAAGAGCGTCTGGGCTTTGCCTTGCTTGACCAAACTCGCCGCGCCTTGGACAGTTACCTTTCCACGATTAGCATCCGTAGCCGATGCCCGGCACAACAAAACGTTGGCTTTGTCCGATTTAATATGCAGATTGAGGCTATTTATGTACGTGCCGGACGATACCTTTTCAAATCCTCCGTTTTCGAGCGTTAAATAACCAGAAACGTTTGGGGCTTGTGCGCTTCCCGATATTTTAAAGCATGACTCCAAACGCCCCCAGCAAGCCATTTCATCCGGAAGGATTTCTCCCATCGATTTGCTCAGGTTGGATCTGAGATCGCACTCGATATAAATCGGCGCCGTATCATTCAGGAAAAAACGATAAGGGAAAAGCATCAGATTGCAGCCTAAATCGACTTTGCATTTCCCATGAATTCCAATAAGTTTTGGAAACTCAATAAACGATGACAGTTTTCCCTTGTTATAATTACCTTTACACAGGAACCGCATCTTTAGGTTTTTACCTTTCTTTGCGAGATCCGTAACCGCAACGTTCCACGAAATTATTGGAGATTTTATTTCGCCTTTGCAGACAATCTCTGATGAAACAGCGCCAACATTATATAAATCGAAGCCGATAACTTTTAAAGCGGATACCGGGAAATTTTTTATGTCTACGTAAGCATTTATGCGACTCGTATGCTTATCAAGCGCAAAGCTCGCAGATCCCTTATCATTTGCAATAATTTCTGGTATCAAAATATTTATCCGGTCTTGGCTTAAAGTGAAGCAAGCTTTACTCTTAAGCCTAAGCGAGTTTTCTTTGTTCGTAAGCAAAAATTTGTCAACTGTAGTACGCGTTCCTTGATCAGATATTGAAAATTTTCCTAAAGTAAACAAAACGGCGTTTCCGGATCTACCAACTAAACACGAAATTTCATATATTAAGTCTGAAGGATTTGTACTGTAAGTTTTAACAGACAAATCTTTATAGCTAACGCCGCCCATTTTTCCGTATTTGGCGGTCATGCTCGCAGAATTCGGCAGTAAATTCCTCCAGTTTTCAATTTTTACCCTAGCGTTATGCATTGAAAACAAGTCAGTTGAAAGTTTGTTAACGTTAATAATGGCATTAAAAGACGATTTTCTGCCGACCAAATTAAAAGAGGCCTGGCCGGCAACATTATTTAAACCGGCAATCTCGGCAAGTTTCTCAATATTTTTCAGGTTTCCTGTTATTTCCCCGGATATTAAGCCGTTGACTAGAGTCAAAGGGGTTTTGTTGTGTATTGCGAATTCCTTTGATTTAATTTTAAACAAAGAAGCCTTGATGGAGTCTTTATCGCGCGTCCCAATTATAGACAGCTCAACGTTATCATCTGTTGTTAAAGTTAATAAAAAATCTCGTCTGTCACATTTAAAGTCACATGTGGCAGATGGTAGGTTAGGCAAGTTTTCCGGACCTTGTAATAAGAAATGTCCAATCAATTTACTGTCGGATTTGTAGAAAAACTTTCCGTTGATAAGAAAACAATTTTTCTGCCTTTTGGAGCTTAAGATTGTCGTATCATTGCTTGTTTCAATATTAATCTCAGGAACATAGCCGATTGCCGTTGACGGCTTAAACTTAAACCTAAGCCTGTTTTTATGATTGTCAAATTCTATGCTTGAACCTTTGAATATTTTTAATATTGGCAAGGCCCACTGGAGATTCACTTTCTCAAGCAGGACTTTAAAAATTTGTTCAGACAAAGAGCGCAAATGTACTTCGCCAGATATCCGGCCTTTTCTAAAAATTCCCTCAACTTTAAATAAACATCCGGCAATGAAAAGGCCTTCTGCTTTATAGCTGAACTCTTCTCCTGTCTTAGTTACAATCAAATCAGATTTTATTTGTCCTAAAGGAATTTTTTCAAATATTGAGTCTACGGCCGTAATGTTTGCCTGACATGTCGGCTCTCCATCTGTGCTCAACATCCCCGACGCCTTAAGTGACGTCGCGCTAAAATTGTCATAATTAATCCCCTTACCTTCCATTTCGAAATTGAACGCAGGGCTTGATACATTTTTGGTCAGAACGCTTTTTATTCCGCTGAATTGAAATTTCGAGTCAGAAGTTAACGCTAAATCGCCATTATTTACCTCGATTGTTTTATTTCCGTTATCGACGCTTATGCGCAAATCTTTAAACCTCGACAATAAGCGCCCTCGATCAGAGATTGCTTCTTCATACTTTGCGTCAGTTATCGACACCTCACATTTACTTAAGCCCAAGACAGTAAAATCAAATCGTTTGGCAAAAAACTCTCCGTCCTCATTCCTGACACGTAGACCCTCGAGCAGGCATCCTTTAATCAAAGAGCCACGACCTTTCTCAATTTCAATACAAGATTTGGGCGATCGAAAATACATTGCTATTTTAAGCAAATACCTGATGCCCGTATCAGAGCGTAGAGTTAATTCTGCCCCGCAAAGCAATAAGAATAAAAATAGAATCGCCCCAGCAAAATATTTGGTAATTTTTTTCATTAAAACGCTTGTCCTAAGCTGATCATAAACTGTGTTGACGAATCTATCTTATCTCTTTTTTTGCACGGAAAGGCAAAATCTATTAGAACAGGCCCGATGCTTGTATAGTACCGCACGCCAACGCCCCATCCGCTGTAAAACCTATCACCACCAACCGGCCACAAACTTTGGGACACCTTTGCGCCTTCCAAAAATGAAACTACACCGATTTTGTCGGTTAGTTTTAGCCTCAGCTCGCCCCCAACCCCAAACGTGGAACGCCCGCCTGATGGTTCAGTCGAATTCTCTATAATAGGGCCTGCCATTTGATCCGCATATCCTCGAACAGATCCTATGCCTCCCGCATACAGGCGTTTGTCCAAAGGCAGCTTAGCGAATGCCGATCCGGAGATTTGTTTCAGGCTTGTCCAACCTGCCACTATGAATCTTTTTTTCTTATCTACCGCTTGAGCAACCGAGGCTTTTCCCTCCAGATAATTTAAACCGCAAAACTGCGAAGACTTATTCTGTACATATCTGATTCGGCCATATTGAGGCAGTTCCAAGACATTTATGTTAAGTCCTTTTGATGGATTAAGAGGGCGATCATAAGAATTATAAATAATATAGATTGGAATACCGGGTATGGCATAGGCTGTTTTTTTTGCTAAACCGTAATCCGGATTTGAGGTGTTGAAACTTTCTACTTGAGCATACTCAATCGATAAACCAGCACGAACATTCATGGCATTTGCTATCGGAACTTCATACAAGCCTTCTATAAGTCCGCCCTGTTTGAGATAAACATAAGTTGGCTCTCTTGAAATCTTAAAGTGGTATATTACGGCATTGTCTGTTTTTAGGACGTCCGGTTTCATAAGCTCTATGTCTGCGGTTGATTCGAAATTACGCCCCTTGTTATTGTCTAGAATCGACGCAGGAGTTATTTTGAAATTTGTTCGTAAACGTTCCCCGCCGCCAAATATATTGAAATGCGTCCACGACGCTTTTGCTACAACAGATTTAAGGCTTTTGTCCAAGCTACTCACCCTGAGCCCTCCGCGACTTCTTCGTTGAATCGACGAAGAGGATAGGCTGACGCCAAGCTCCAGCAAACGCTGTTTATTATTGATTAAGTTGACAGTCGTAGACGTATAATTGTTCAGTTTATCCATATCATTTTGGATATCAACATACGAAAATATTTGCGTGTTCAATAGCTTTTTAGTTGTTTCCTCTATCTTATAAACGTCATATGGCTCGCCATTTTTCCACGTGATTCGGTTTTTTATAAATTGATGACTTAGACGATTTGACGTTTTTATACGCGTATCGCCAAAAACCACAAATTTGCCCGGAGCAACGCTGAAATACAGAGTTACTGTTTTGTTTTTTCGATCTATCTTTTCAATTTTCTCTATTACTTTGGCAAAAGGATAACCGTACCGGCCATAGGTTTTCTCGACTATATATGCCGCAGCCTCGATATTCGCATAAGAAGCGGGCTTACCGCAAATTGGTTTAAGTTGATCCGAGGTCTTTACAGCAGCGTCATCCGACAGATTTTTAACCTTTATATTAGTAATTTTAAACACGGACCCAAAATCCGGAAATATGACAACTATAACTTTGTTTTGATTAACGCTAACCGTATAGCTGATGTTTGTAGTAAAAAAACCGTAGGCTTGTACTCTCAACTTCAACATTTTTATATCTTGCCTGGCTCGGCCATCAAGAAATTTTAAACTTCTGATAGGACTCTTTGCATATCTGAAGAGCTTTGAATCATATTTGAACATTTCCCAAAAATCGTCCGGCAATAGCCTGTTTCTGCTACATTTTTTAATTGCTGTTTTGTAAAAAAAAACATGTTTTTGGTTGACATTTAAAACCGCACCGCAATCATTGTTCATCAAAATCAAGTACGCAAACAAACCAATCAAAGATGCGGGTCTAGATCCGGCCATATTTCCAGTCATCTTTTAGCTTATCAAATACTCCTGAACAGATCGCATCACGGATTGAAGACATAAGACTATTTATAAAGGCAACGTTATGCAAAGTAATCGCTTGTAAAGCCAGCATTTCATTTGATTTTATCAAGTGATGCAGATAAGCCCTGGAAAAATGCTTGCAAGTGCAACAAGCGCAACCTGGCTGAATTGGATCTTCGTCGTGTTTATACTGAAACCTTTTTAAGTTAATGTGCTCCCGATCTTTATTGTCGCGGGATGATGGATAAACAAACGCTGCGCCATGTCGAGCTATGCGTGTTGGACTGACGCAGTCAAACGTATCTATGCCGGCTTCTACATTTGTCAGTATATCGCCTATTCCTCCTATGCCAAGGAGGTGAATCGGTCGCGATTTGTCAAGCTCAGACACTGTGCTACCAACGATATCGTACATTTGCCTCTTGACTGACCCTAAAGTTCCGCCGATCGCAATCCCAAAAAAAGGGCTGCCGTTAACAAAATGCGCACTTTGCTTTCTAAGCTCCGGATAAACTCCGCCCTGGACTATGCCATAAATAGACTGCGCGCCATCGTTATGTTTTAAAAACTCTTCGAACGACTTGGCTTCCCATCTGTGGCTGCGTGATGTGGAAATAAGAGTATACTCATAGCTTGTGTGATAAGGCGTACACTCGTCCAAGGCCAGTATAAAATCTGCCCCAAGCTTCCGTTGAATCTCAACTGATTTTTCAGGAGTTAAATACTCGTCACCGCCATCGATGTACGATTTGAACACAGCTCCGTCATCTGTAATTGAGACTAGGGTCGGTTTTCTATCAGTCCGTCCTCGTCTCTTTATCTCGTCTGACACCGACCCATGGCCCAGACTGAATATCTGAAAACCTCCGGAGTCCGTAAGCAAAGGCCCGTCCCACCCCATAAACTTATGAAGTCCTCCCATTTTTTTTATGGTTTCTGCGCCGGGCTGAAGCATCAAATGATATGTGTTTGAAAGGATAATCTGCGTGCCGGCGTTAGATAGCTGATCGGGGAACATCCCTTTAACCGAAGCTTTTGTGCCGCAAAATATAAAAGCAGGAGTTTTTATGGTGCCGTGCGGACATTTGATTATGCCGGCGCGGGCATTTCCATCCTGATGGGTGACCAGGAAACTAAAATTAGGGTACAAATTTTTCATTTTTTACTCGCCGGAATGAACTTTTTGGCCACGCAAACTATCGGAGAGCCGCACAATGATATTGTTACAGTAAAAACATAGTTCGCCAATATATACGTTTTGAACAGAGTATCCCAACCTATGGGCAGTTTGTACAAGATTTTCCAAGCCAAGACCGCGTAAACTACAGCGTCTATAAATATAGATATAACAAGAGACGCAAATGATCTGACCCAAATAAACTTCGTTGACGTTATGCGTTTCACTATGGCGTATACAGCAACGTTTGTACGTTGACCGATCACAAACGCCAAGACGCTTGCGACCATCAAATATGGCGTCGGAGCAAATACCCGACTAAGTTCAACATGCATGTCCAGCACGCCAGGCGGAACGCATATACTTGCCGGATAGTTCGTCGTTGTAAGCATCAAAATTGAAAAAAGCGCATACCCAACAAGACTTAATAAAACCCCTCGTTTGGCTGCAGTTTGGCCATAATACTCAGTCATGAGGTTGGTTACTATAAAGATGGTCGAAAACGTTATCGATCCAAGAGCCATAGGATTTTCAATAAATGAAAAACTTGCGATTCTCAAATTTTGAATATTCGCGACAACAGAGATAATTGACATATAAACGTACAGACCAGAAGTTCCAAAATATTTCAGCATAAATACGACAAAAACAAGACATGATAACAGCTCTATAAGAGCCATAGCCTCGGCATTCATGATAGCAAAAAACTCTCAAGCATATTTGTTGCGCGCTTCGCATAATCCTAATATATATCTAGTGTTTAGAACAGCGTAAAACCTTATGCTAATAGACAGTCATTGTCACCTTGCCTTTAATGATTTCAGCGATAACCTTCCTGACGTTATTGACCGTGCGAGGTTGAATGGGGTCACGGCCATGCTGTCTGTTTGTACAAAGGTGGCCGACTATCCCAAAATGCTGGCTATAAGCGAAAAACAATGCGGCGGTATATTTAACACGGTTGGCATTCATCCCAGCGAAGCCGGAGATTATGCAGATCGCCTTGATGAAAACGACATTTATGACTGGATACAAAATAGCGCAAAAGACCAAAAAACAGTTGCGGTTGGGGAAATCGGCCTTGATTATTCTTATGAAAATGTTGTCTCTGCTTTGCAAGCAGAGCTTTTTAGCGTCCAACTCCGTGCCGGAACAGACGCTGGTCTTCCTTTGATTATTCATACCAGAAATGCCGAAGAGGATACAATAAAGATACTAAAGTCCTATAATTTGCTTGGCGGGGTGATTCATTGTTTTTCCGGAAGCGAATGGTTGATGCGTCAAGCGCTTGATCTTGAGTTTTATATTTCGTTTTCAGGAATAGTAACCTTCAAAAAAGCTGATAACCTGCGTGAGCTGGTGAAAAAAGTTCCCATAGAGCGCATTTTGTTGGAAACAGACTCTCCATTTCTTACGCCGGAGCCTGTTCGAGGAAAATTAAATGAGCCCGCTTATCTAAGGCATATTGCGGCTGTGGTCGCTGAACTAAAAGGTGTTACTCTTGAATTTTTAGCCTTGAAAACATCTGAAAATTTTTTCCGTTTGTTTGCGAAGGCAACAGATGTCTGAAAAAACGATCATCAAAATCTTGGGATGCGGATCATCGGGCGGCATTCCCGATGTTGCGTTTGGATGGGGAGCCTGCGATTCTAAAAATCCAAAGAATTACCGTACGCGGTCGTCTATTTTAATACAAACCGCGAATATTAACCTATTGGTTGACACTTCCCCGGATTTGAGGCATCAGCTTCTAAGCGCTGAAGTAAGCCGAATCGATGCAGTTTTCCTTACACATATGCACGCTGATCACACGCACGGCATAAATGAGCTGAGAAGAATATCTCAGGCTTACAACAAAGTAATTCCTGTGTATGGAGATTTTGCCACAATTAGCGACGTCATTAAGCGTTTTAATTATCTGTTTGATCCTGATCCAAAAAACAAACATTGGTACTCCACCTGCCTGAGCGGAATAGTTATGAAAGATAATCCGGCAGACATTTGTGGGATAAGCTGTACTTGGATTGTTCAAGACCATGGGCCTTGCAACACCTTAGGCCTGCGCGTAGGAAATTTTGCGTATACTATCGAAATGAAGGATATGCCGCCCGAGAATATTGAGGTTTTGCGCGGTGTTGACTTATGGATTGTTGAATGTTTGGAAATGGGCGTCAATCCGACTCATACCGGGCTGCAGCAAGTGCTTCAGTGGGCAGAGAAAATAAAACCCAGCCGTGTAATTCTTACGAATATGGGGTTGAAAATTGACTACGACACTTTGAGTAAGGTTCTTCCTTCGCATATCACACCAGCTTACGATGGCTTGACAATTGAACTGTACTAGAGATTATGCAGCTGGGAGACATTTGAAGCGGTTCTTGGAAGTTTGTCCAGGTCTTTTTGAGAACAAATTCCAAGCACTACCGGGCTTGCGGGCTTTGCATCGCGGCTCAGAGGATGCCCCCCATCGCGTATTGACTTTATAACTGACTTTGTGGTTGAAAGAAGTCGGCAAATCTCAGCGTCGCTTGCAATTGGATAGTTGCGTACAAGCCAGCAAATCGCTCTGATTTTATCTTTACGGTCGATCTTTGGTTTCGCTTTTTTTCCGGGAGTACGGCAAACATCGGGCTTTACAAGGTTTGCCGAGTGATCTTTTTCGCATCGAATCAACTCTTCTTTTGTCAGCTGTCCAAGCAAAACTGGATCGGCGCCCTTAATACCAATTGCCGCTTGACCATCTGCTATCGCTTGCACTTCAAGCACATGCAAATCGCAAAAGTCAGCTATTTGCTGAAATGTAAGAGACGTATTATCGATAAGCCATACCGCCGTAGCAAAAGGCATAATAGGAGCGCTCATACCAAACCTTTCAAAATCTTTTAGCAGTTTACTTTTTTGCGAGATCTTTGCAACCAATTGTGTGTTGATTTTTTTTATTTTACCCTTGACATTGATTTTTTTATTCACATCGATGAAAAACCCGGAAATATCAACAAAAACTGATAACATTTTGCTTAAAGAACGGCCGGTATCTAGCATTCATATAAGAAAACCTTGTCTTTGCAAGGTTTTACTACACGAGCATTTATTTCAGGGTTTATTTAATTGTTGATTAATTTAATCTACCAAAAATTTTGGATAAAATTTATGCACAAATTTATCCACAGCTCGGTTAACGGCTTCTTAAGTATTTATCTTAAACGCTTTTGTCAGAACGATTTAAGGCTGACAATTACTTTTTCGCTATGAATGAATTTTCCGTATAAAAAGCCAGACATAAGACGCTATCCCCTTGAATCTTAGCCGCCGCCCATCTATAGTCTGGGTCAAACAGATACCCAGACTTATAGATTACATCTTTAATTCGGCAATCAGCAACTTCTTTAGACAGGAAAACGTCGTCGACTCTTAATATTCTGCGCGTCATCCATAGCGTCTCTGCGCTCTTGTACTTGTTGCAAAAAGCTGTATGTTGAATAATATTTTTGCACAAAATGCATCACAAAAAACGCTATGCCATTTGCTGCCATTGATATGGGGATAGAGGCCCAAAAAGACATATCGCCTGCAAACACTTTTAAATAAATTGAAGCCAAAATTCCTACTATACTGCTGACAATGAACGACAACGGCGTTGTAATAAAACCAAATAAGGCTGCGTAAAGCGGAATTACAACAACCGACCCCCAAAATCCGCAAAAATCGATTATAAGCTCTACGATTCGCAAATCCAGCAAAGCAACAAGCAGAGCCCCCCCCCCTATTACAAAGGTAAAAATCTTCAGCAACAATAGGCTATGTTTTTGATAAAACTGACTATCAGTCAGTGCGCACATAGCATCATACACAAGAGACGACGCAGCCACGTTCATATAAGAATCCGCAGTAGACATCAATACGGCAAATATACTGGCAATTGCCAATCCTTTTACTATGAAGGGCAACCCACAATCAATCATATGAGGATAAGCTAAGTCAGGATCTATGTTTGGAAACCGCACAAAAATCACTATTCCGATCATCGCTACAAAAAAATACAGAAGAGGCATTACTATTGATAAAATTTTATACGGCCTTTTAATATCAGCCCCGGGAGCGCTCATAAGCATTCTCTGGCTTATGGCTGGATCGATAAAGGGGACCGCCAATACAGCAAATATAGCCAGATCAGCAATTATTTCCTTGGAGGGAATAATAAAATAGTTCTCAGGAAGACGTTCCATCAAGCCGCTACATCCCCCTATAGAATTTATGGTGACCATGTAAACAATCGGCATAGCAACTATAAGAACAAGGAATTGAATGATATCCGTAAAAACAACAGATTTAATCCCGCCAATTGCGGTATAAAAAACTACCAATCCGCCGCCAATCACTATCCCTAACATTTTCGAGTCAAAAAAATATCCCGCTACGTATCCCATGCATTTTATTTGAACGCTTATGTATCCAATAGATAATACTAACCCAAGGATCCCGGTTATCACTTTCCCTGGCTTGCCAAACATAGCGCCCATAACGTCGCCAATAGTACAAGACCTAGTATATTTAGCTATTTTAGGTGCTACATTCCATAATATCCAAAAGCTAATAGGCGCAGCCAGCAAACAAGGAATAAAATAATTGCACCCATATAGATATATTTCGGTCGTTGCTCCCAAAAGATTTTCTCCGGCAAACCAGGTCACACATATGGTCATTAATAAAGCAGACACCGAGAATTGCTTACTTCCAACCAAATATTCTTTTACGGAAGAAACTTTCTTGCCGTAGAGCATGCCCGCAACAAGTGTGGCTACAAAAAAAAGCGCGATAATAAAAATATCGATCCAGTGTATATTCATATTTATTACTTCATTAACAACTAACTAGCTAAAATGTTAGCAATATAAATATTAATATGTAAACAGATATTATTTAAATTTGGCAATTTTTTAATCTTTTTCTAAAGCCAAGGCAGAACAAACCAATTTACAGCAATTGCTTTTTGGCATAGTGTGTTCTCGATGAGTCCCCATCGTCTAGCGGTCTAGGACGTCGCCCTTTCAAGGCGGCAACACGGGTTCGATTCCCGTTGGGGACGCCATTTTTTTGCGTGACAAATTTTTGAAATGCGCGTTGTTCCTGTAAAATTTCCAATCGTTGTTCCGGGCTCAGATTTGGGCCCTCTGTTAAGCAGTAATCTGCCCCCAATTGGCGACGATGTAATTTTGGCAGTGACGTCAAAGATAGTCAGTTTGTCCGAATTTCGTATCATTGCAAAAAAAGATGTTAAAAACAAATCAGATCTAATAAGGGCAGAAAGCGACTTTTACATAAAAACCAACAGCCCTATGTTTATAACTATAAAACATGGAATCCTTATCCCCTCCGCCGGTATAGATGAATCCAATGGGAATGACTTTTACATATTATATCCGCAAGAGCCTTTTCGTTCAGCTGAGCGGATTTGGCGGCTGGCAAAAGATATATTTAATGTCGATAACCTTGGTGTCATCATAACCGACAGCCATACGACGCCGATGCGCAGGGGAGTCACCGGTATAGCCTTAAGTTGGTGTGGTTTTAAACCAACTCGGGATTACATAGGCCAACGCGACATATTCAAAAAAAAACTAAGATATACAAAAGTAAATAACGTAGACGCTCTTGCCGCTTCAGCTGTGTTTATCATGGGAGAAGCAAATGAACAGACGCCTCTGGCAATAATTACCGAAGCGCCTAATATAGCGTTCACCCAAGTTCCGCCCACCACAGAAGAAATAAACGATTTTACGATCGATCTTGAGGAAGATCTTTACAGTCCTCTGCTTAATGGAGCGAACTGGGTCAAAGGAGGCGTTAAATGAACTCAGTCGTTTTTATAGGCTTAGGGGCTAATCTTGGCGATCGAATGGAAACTTTCAGATCTGCTATTTCAGAAATCAGCGAACATTGTTTGTCCAATATAAAAAAATCTGTTGTTATAGAAACGCCTGCTGTTTTATTACCAAATTCGCCAAAATCTTGGGACAGACCTTTCCTAAATATGGTCATAAAAGGAGAAACAAGTAGCTCTCCGCAACAGTTACTAGACCATTTGAAAAAGATAGAGATCGAATTGGGCAGACCTGAGGTTCACGAAAAATGGAGCCCCCGAACGATCGATCTTGACATACTTTTGTGGGATGGGCAGATTCTGGAAACCTCAAAGCTGACGATACCGCACAAAGAGTTGTTAAACCGACCATTTTTGTTACACCTTATCGCGTTGCTTGATTCTGAAGTTGTATACCCCGAGGGAGCAAAAATAAAGGACTTAGCCCGGAGGTCGGTAGATTTTTCATCCTTGTTGACCGGCAGTTTTGTTCTTTTTCCGAAATTGGTTGGCGTAGTTAACATAACTCCGGATTCGTTTTCTGATGGCGGAGAACACTTTGAAACAAAAGAAGCAATAAATCACGCAATCTCTTTAGTTAAGCAAGGAGCCTCCGTTATAGAGCTGGGACCGCAATCGCTTAGAGTCGGCGCCGAGCTGCTGAATGAAGAACAAGAATGGTCGCGACTAGAGCCGGTTCTTTCCGGGATTGAAGATTTTCAAAAATGGGAAGAGTATAAAATCACTGTCAGTATAGAAACGTTATCGCCCGCAATCGTACACAAAGTTATAAAGCGCGGAGCGCCTTGGATAAATGATGTTGCAAACGCGTGGGATAAATCTACATTAAAGGCTATTGCTGAAAGTGGGGCCAAAATTGTTTCAATGCATTCATTAGACGTGCCACCCAAAAAGATCAATATAATTGAGGGCGACGTCGTTGAGAAAATAAATGCCTGGAGCGCTGAGACGTGCAAAAATCTGTGCAAGAATGGGTTTTCTAAGAACAAAATAATTGTCGATCCCGGTCTTGGTTTTGGGAAGAACTGCTATCAAAACATAGAGCTTTTAAGAAATGCTGCATCTCTAAAACGAATCGGGTGCGAGGTAATGGTGGGACATTCCAGGAAGTCTTATTTCAACGCAGTCACTCGAGTCCCTTCATCTGAGCGCGATATTGAGACAATTGCCGTAAGCTCCAAACTTGCCGAACAAAGCGTAGATTATCTACGTGTACATAATGTTCACGATCACCAAAGATTCTTCGTTGCTCAAACGCTGGCGTCTCTTTAATACTCAAGCAATCACGCTATAACGAAAAGCGGCTTCAGTCAGATATGGATTGCCTGCCCACGAGAGTCCAGCACGGATTCATGCATCATTTCAGATAATGTAGGATGAGGGAAAATGGCTTCAACAAATTCAGAATCGGTGGCCTCGGACGCTTTCGCCATTACGAATCCTTGAATTAGCTCTGTAACTTCCGGGCCAATTAGGTGAGCTCCGAGCAACTCGCCGGTTTTTTTATCAAAAATCGTTTTAATAAGCCCCTCTTCCTCGCCCATCGCAACGGCTTTTCCATTGCCGATATAAGGGAAACGCCCTATATTGATTTCTCCGTACAACTCTTTGGCCTTCTTCTCGGTTAAACCGACGCTTGCGATCTGAGGAATACTGTATATGCAGCCAGGAATAGCAATACGATTCAGCGGCCGAACATCGACGTTGCCAAATGCATGTTCCACCGCGATGATTCCTTCTTTGCTGGCTTTATGGGCTAACCAAGGAGCGCTGACTATATCCCCGATGGCATAAACATCCTGCTCATCGGTAAGATTAAATTCGTTAACGACGACGCGTCCATTTTCAATCTTAATTTTGGTATTTTCAATGCCGATTTGATCCAAGTTAGCTACAACGCCGACCGCGACTATCATTCTGTCAAAGATTTCCTCTTGAGATTTTTCTGCGCACCTTATTGAGACTTTAATACTGTCTGCGTTTTTGCTGACTACGCTTGCGGCTGCCTTTGTGAAAATTTTTATTCCCTGCTTTTCCAAGGACTTGTGCGCCATTTCTGCGATCTCTTCATCTTCAGTCAACAGAATTCGTTCTTGCACTTCGACAATCGTGACTTGACTTCCCATAAGGTGGTAGAAGCTGGCAAATTCAATACCTATAGCGCCGGAGCCGACTACCAATATCTTTTTTGGAAATTTATCGGGAACCATCGCTTCGCGCGACGTCCAAATAAGCTTACCATCGGGTTCCAATCCTGGAATAACCCTTGGCTTAGCGCCAGTTGCTAATACTAATTTTTTGGCTTCATACAAGCCGTTTTTTCCATTCTTGTCGGTTATTTCCACAACTGTTGAGGATTTTAAGATTCCCCGTCCGTCAAACACGGTAACCTTATTCTTTTTCAACAAGCCTCTTACCCCATAAGCCAGTTTATCCGCCACGGCACGCGACCTTGCGACTATTTTCTTTATATCGAATGTGATTTTAACGTTGTTAAAGCCAAATTTCTCTGCATTATCAACCATATGCTTCAATTCGGCTGAACGAAGTAATGCTTTTGTTGGTACGCACCCCCAATTAAGACAAACTCCGCCGAGATGCTTTTCTTCGACCAGCGCAACCTTCTTTTTAAGCTGTGCCGCTTTTATAGCGGCAACATACCCACCCGGCCCACCGCCGATTACAATCAGATCGTAAACATCGACAATATTCATCCTTCCAAAGCCTTTACAATTTCTTCCGTGACTTTTTTAGCGTCGCCAAACAACATCATTGTATTGTCGCGAAAGAATAATTCATTTTCGATTCCAGCATAACCTGCGGCCATAGAGCGTTTGACGAAGAATACCGTTTTAGCATTTTCGACCTCTAAAATCGGCATTCCATATATGGGGCTTTGCGGATCGTTCTTAGCGGCAGGATTTGTTACATCATTCGCGCCAATTACGTAAGCCACGTCGGTCGAAGGAAAATCTCGATTGATATCTTCAAGCTCAAACACGTCGTCATAAGGAATATTTGCTTCGGCCAAAAGAACATTCATATGCCCGGGCATCCGTCCGGCGACCGGATGTATGGCATATCGAACTTTAACCCCATTGCTTTTAAGAACGCTGCACATCTCACGCAAAGCGTGCTGAGCTTGGGCTACGGCCATACCATAACCCGGCACAACCACAAGCGATGAGCAATTTTTCATTACAAACGCCGCGTCTTCGGGGCTTCCTTGTTTTACTTGGCGCCGCTCTTGTGTTCCACCTGAACTGCCGGCAGATGCGCCGGCGTCTCCAAATCCGCCAAGCACGACGTTGATTATCGACCTGTTCATAGCTTTACACATTATATAACTGAGAATAGCGCCGGAAGCTCCAACCAAAGCGCCAGTAATAATCAGCAATGTATTATTTAAAGTAAAGCCTATGCCGGAGGCTGCCCATCCTGAATAAGAATTCAACATGGATACTATCACCGGCATGTCTGCTCCGCCAACCGGCAGTATTATAAGCAAACCAAGCGCGAATGACGTTGCTGCTAGAAGCCAAAAGAAGAAGTGCCCTTTCGTCAGAACAAACAAAAGTAAAGATAACAAAATCACTCCGCTAAGCGAGATATTAATGAGATGGCGATTTGGAAGTATTATCGGCCTTGCTCCCATTATTCCCTGAAGTTTCAGAAATGCAACAATCGAGCCGGTAAATGTTATCGCTCCGATGGCGGTACCAAGACCAATTTCGACCAGACTGCCGCGCATTATGCAACCAATCACGTCTATTCCGAAGGCCGACGGAGCATTCAGGGCCCCGGCCGCAACCAGAACTGCGGCTAGGCCTACAAGGCTATGAAACGCTGCAACCAATTGAGGCAAGGCTGTCATTTCTATTTTTTTTGCAATGAAAGCTCCAATTAAACCTCCAATAATTATCCCAAAGACTGTCAAGCTATACGCGGAAACCTGCGGAATGGAAAAGGCTATTGCGACAGCGATTCCCATGCCGAACATGCCGAACATGTTACCTTTCATTGATGTTTTGGCTGACGACAAGCCCTTAAGGGCTAAAATGAAGAAAACCGCAGAAACCAAATACAAAAATGCACGAAAACTCTCAGACATGAATTTCCTCTACAAAAATCACTTGTCCTTTTTCCTAAACATAGCGAGCATCCGCTTGGTAACTAGGAACCCCCCAAATATATTAATGGAAGTCAGTATTGTAGCCAAAAATCCGACGAATTTTGCGAAAGAGGATTCGCTCTGGCCGGTAGCCAACACAGCCCCAACGATTATGACGCTGGAAATTGCATTTGTGACAGCCATAAGCGGCGCATGCAACGCCGGCGTAACCTTCCAGACAACATAGTATCCTACGAAACATGCAAGAATGAACACCGTCAGCCCCCACATAAACGGGCTGCACCCGCCGGACATTGGCGTAAAATCTACGGAACTCAACACAGCCGCTGCATCGGACAGCTCACAAGAAATATCCGCGATCTTATGAACGATGGCCTGCATAGATACACACACTAACTAACAACTTGCGCTTGCGCCTGAAATTACTATTTTTCAAAAACAAAATAAACAAAACTTTGTATCTAAATGTCATAGCTTGTCCGGTACGACTTTTTAAGTTTATTAACGCAATAACGTCTTTATTAGCTGAAGACGCGAGCTCTCTCATTTAACTACAACGAAGTCTTATCCTTTTTTAATTTTAAAATATCGACCTGACAATTTTAAGCAAGTCGGATTTTGGTTAAATATTATTATTTATATACTGCCAATCTGGCTCCCCGGGACGGATTCGAACCGCCGACCCAGTGGTTAACAGCCACTTGCTCTACCGACTGAGCTACCGGGGAAAAGAACAATTAAAAGTTTATCAAAAAAAAATAAGTTTTCTACTATTAAATCTGCGACAAAAGGCGCTCGCTACACGTTTATTCAATGATGATCGCTCGCGCAATTTGCTTTAGATCAAAAGTTCCAAACATCCGTATCTGTCTCGGTATGCCGGGTCAGTTCGGTTAGCGCCCATACCAAAGCGTCAAGCCGATCAGGCGATTTTTCACCTGGACGGGCTGTATAAGATGTCATTTGTTTTTCCAGCTTATGGAATATTTGATTATGGAAAACTTTCCCGGTTTTATAAAGCACGGATATAGGCTCTGCTCTGACAAGTTTTCCGTTACTTGCGCGAACCTTTTTTATATGCATACCCTTATTTGTTGATCTTAGGATTTGTTCAACCAGGTCTCCACCGGCGTTAACTTCGACAACAACCGTATTTGCTTTGTATTTTTCGTAACAGTCCGCCACTATGGAGGCCCATACCTCTGAAGGCTCTCTAGTGCTTACGTCTTCAAGCACCAGCACACGTCCTTCTTCGTCAATTCCGGCCACAATAATTCCTGTTTCGTCGCTGCGATTACTGGCAGTTACAGCGGGGTCTATGCCTATAACTATTCGCTGAAGCTGCATTCCCGATGGCATTTTTCGTGCGTTATCGATTGCATCCCATGACCACAAGGCTGAAACGTTATCCTCAACTATTTCGGCATAAAGCTCTTGCGCGCCAATTTTAGTGCCGGAGTATCTTTTGGTCATTTGCTCAATGTATTGTGGGGCAAGGTTGTTTTCGTTTTCGAACGTACTCCCTTTGGTCAGGAACACATCGTCCCTGGCTATTAAAGACTTAATCACCCTGGTGGCACGAGGGGTTGTCGTTATCACCATTCGAGGTGATTTGCCCAATCTTAAGGCAAAAGTGGCCTGGTCGAGAACCTCTTTGGCATTTTTAAATTTCGCCAGCTCATCAATCCATACGGCGTCAAATTGAGGGCCGCGCAGTTTCTCAGGAGTTTGAGCGCTGAACACTTGCGCGATGGCATTTTGTTTTTTCCATTTGACTATATGGTTAGACGGCTCAAAAACAACATCTTCCCATGGAGGCGTTACGGACAAAATCCCGCTTTCTCCTTCAATCATAACCGCTCTTGCGTCGTTAATGGAATTAGCGATAAGCCCTATGCGCTTGCAAAGTCCGCCGACCACCCAATGTCTTACTGTTTCTGCGCCTGTTCTTGTTTTTCCAAAGCCTCGCCCGGCAAGAATAAGCCAGATTTTCCAGTCGCCTTCGGGAATGCGCTGGCTTTCTCTGGCATTAATTTTCCAGTCATATCTTGCCTTTATTTTTTGCTGCGCCTGAAGTTTTTTTTGACATAGAACAAGCATGGCCTTAAGGGAACAAGCTCGGCTCTCTCTTGTCATTTTTGGCTAATTTTATAAGAAAGACTACATTATACGGCCGAGGGATATAAACATCTATAAATTTTAAGTTTTTTCAATAAAAACAAACCAATATAAAAAGGCGCATTTTCTCCAAAGCTATGATCCGGTCACACGGGTTAGATTTTTTAAGTTCTTCCGTATATTGCTAAACTAAAGCCCGCTCCTTTTAAATCAGCCTCATCCAAATAAGCCAAATGCTGCATTTCATCGCAAAAGGATGGCAAAAAAACCGCACGCATCATAATCTCCGGGCAAACTTGCGCCAAGAGCTGCTCCCAATTCTCGCTTACATCTATCCTTAGTTTGATTAAGGTGGCCAGCTGCTGCCGAGCTATCTATGTTGAAATCGATATTTACGACACGGCCATCTTGAACCGTGATTGTGACATGTCGAAATTTTTCCAAAGCCGCCACCCCCTCTCGCGACAGCAATGGAAATAAATGAAGCTCTACTTGCTCAAAATTATCTTCGCAAGAGATTTTCTGATCCGGAAAAGGAGCATGCCGAATGACATGCGGACGATATCAGCAACAGCGCAGCAATAAGCAATTGGTTTTTCATAAAAAACACGAAGTAATATCGTAGTCGTATATTATAAAATATTTTTTAATTATGTTAAGATCGCCCGACAATATATCTATTGCATTATACTTATTGCATATGTTATGAATACATATGTTTATTATAATGGAAAAATATGTTGATTAAAAGTAATAGATTTGGAGTTTTTGTTTTTGGATTGGCCGTAGGGCTGTTGACTGAGTCGGCTGCAGTATGTGGCGCGCGATCTTTGCGTGTAAATGCAGATCTGATAAGAGAGATAAATGCGCTAAGAACGGCACAGAGTGGGAGTGGGGCGCCTGTCCCGCTTATTCGACTTACTCCTGACAATAGAAATGTAGGAGATGCACAACAAGATGAAATACCGGACA
The DNA here is from genome assembly GCA_031268985.1 of Holosporales bacterium. Taxonomy (GTDB): domain Bacteria; phylum Pseudomonadota; class Alphaproteobacteria; order UBA3830; family JAIRWN01; genus JAIRWN01. The sequence goes on along the minus strand of JAIRWN010000023.1, from coordinate 11,568 downwards.
TCGTTGCCAGGACTTCTACCGAGCTTACTTGCGACAAATTAAAGCTTGAAGTTTTTGAGCGCTGTTTAGTTGGGTGTGTTAATCTTAATGATGCACGTGACATTTCGGATTGTATCTTTGTTCTTCACGAAAGACTTAATGACGCCCACAAGGGCCTTTTTAGGACTTATATACTATCCGCAATATATGGAGGAAACGACGGAGCAGTTGCTTTAGATGCTGAGGGGAATCCTCATAGGAGATTGCTTCCAGCAATGATCTTAGGGCGTTATCCAGATCTAGCGGCGGAATTGAATGGAGAAGCAAATATAGAAACATTTGATAGATTACATCACTACATTTCTGTGTTGGCAAATCGTAAAGACGTCTTTGCTGCGCGACTCAGAAATCAGCCTCGCGATTAGCGCAGATAAAGTCGCCATTAGCTCTTGGTCAGGTTATGGACTTATGATTTTCTAAGTCGGGAACAAACTGTAAATCAGTAAAATTATGTTCACGGTTTTCCCCCGGCAAAGCAGATTTTGGTTTGTTTACAAGAGTAGGTAGCAAGAGTGTGAGGTTCTACTAAAAAAATGTTCTACGCGCATCATATGGATTTGCCAGGAAAATAGAGATATCGGTGTTTGTTTTAGGTTTTATGTCGGCAAAACCTGTCGGATTAGGTATTTTTGCCTGATTGATACGCTGATGGAGGCGCAATCAACCTGCGCATTGAAGAGGCTAAAAACTCTTGGAAATAGGTGTGGGTAATACGAGTGCTGATGACTTGCGCCATGGAAAACCGCCGCAGAAAAAAACGATTTCAGAAAAATAGCCTGTTTATACTGACAAAAACAGCCAAGTCTCAATTTTAACGATTGGCGCATTCAAAAAAGCAATCTTCCAAACTGCTCTGTACAAGCCATGCGACGCTTGATTTGCATAGAATGAGAGCGTTTGATTCCGAACATATGTCGCTAGAATGCCTATAAATGCCGGGAAATAAAATGCTCAAACAAAGAGTCTAATTTTTCGGTTACTTCTCTCAAGAAAAAGGGAATATTTTTGAACTCGAGCTGCCTTTGCTTATCACAAACAGCTCTATATGCTTGTAAAGCAAAGGTCTTTACGCCCATCTCGGCAATTTCTTCCGCCATCGACAATATATCATTAACTGTATGAACCTCCGGTGAAATTGTGGTGCGCGTTTCATATGCGATGCCGGAGGCAATCAACAACGATAGGCTTTTTTTGACGGTTTCACCGCTTCCAAACCGGCAAGTTATTTTTTGGTAATCGGAAAATCGCGTTTTTATATCAATTCCTATCCAGTCGAGCATTGGAAGGACGGTTTTAAATGTTTCAAATTGAACGCCATTTGTGTGAAGGCCAACTTTAAGACCGAGAGATTTGACTTGCTCGATAGCCTCTTCAACTGCAGGCTGCATAAGCGGTTCTCCTCCACTAAAAACAACGGCTTCTATTAAGCGTTTGCGCGCCTGAATTTTGGCAAAAACCTCACGCCAAAGAATAGTTTTTTCACTTGATAGCGACTGAAGATCAACGTTGTGACAGTACGAACATCTCCACATACAGCCTTGACAAAAAACAACGCTGGCTAAGCGATCTGGAAAGTCAACAGTAGTTACGGGAAGGAAACCGCCTATAACCAAATCGTTGTCATTACGTTTAGTCATGCAACACTAAATCGCTTGCGCCCTTGAAATCTCGAGACATTTTCCTGTCCAACAAAACGTCTCGCGAATGGCGTCCCCTAGGGGAATCGAACCCCTGTTGCCGCCGTGAGAGGGCGACGTCCTGGACCGCTAGACGAAGGGGACGGAAATAAGAAAAGCATAAAACATTAGAATTATTCCTTAACACTCTATAAAAAGTTGCTGCAATAACTCCACAAACAAGGAAATTATAATGAATTTTTTATAATTTAACAAGCAATTTCCAAAGAGCCGCTTGTATAGAATGTTTTATAAAAATCCGTTATGCATAGCGGCGTAATTTGCCTAATTTGCGGCAAATCTCGCGGCGTTTACAAGATCCGCGAAAAATCGGCTTATTGCAGATGAGGCTGTGCAAGCTAATCCGCAGCATCCTTCATTAACGCATTTTAAATTAAACTAAGGCTGGCTGGAAGCGTCAAAAATTTGTATTTCTGCGGACTAAAAAAGGCGCTTGCCAACAAGCGCAGATAAACATAACATCACCCGTAACCGCGGGGCGTAGCGCAGCCTGGTAGCGCGCCTGCTTTGGGAGCAGGATGTCGGAGGTTCAAATCCTCTCGCCCCGACCAGACCGGGCCTTACATATTGCTTATTCTTTTTTGTTAATGCAAACGGCCGAAATTGATTTCCACGATTTTACCAGCCCAAAAGCGTGCATAAGCTGGATATCCATAGACAAGCGTTCTTTAAGCGACAGCTTATAGAGAGTGGGTTCATAATCATCGTCGCTCTTATCTTTGTCTGCGTCATTATCTTTGACTGGTTTGCCTTTGGCTTCGTTAAGCGCATTTTTGTCGTCGCGCTCCACTTTCTTAAGCTCTTTATCCAATTCTTCATTGCTGAGCTCTTTTTTTTCTTTCGGCTTTTCTTCTTTGTACAAAGCGTTATGAAGATCTTCCTCGCGAACAAAAACTATATCTTTAAAAGGCTCTAATTTGACCATTTCAACATTTACGTCCGGAGCAATCCCCTTCGCCTGAATACTTCGACCGCTCGGCGTGAAGTATCTGGCCATGGTCAACTTTATGCCGGATTTTTTTGAAAGCGGTATCACGCGCTGAACCGAACCTTTACCGAATGACCGCGCTCCAACAATTAAAGCGCGCCCGTGATCTTGCAACGCGCCAGCCACGATTTCAGGAGCTGACGCAGTGGCGCTGTTCACCAGAACCATGATCGGAAGGCCGTTGAGTTCGTCCTTATGGCCGGATTTAAACACTTGCGAAGCATTGTCGACGCGCGATTTTATGGAAACGACAACTTTGCCCTTGGGCAAAAACGTCTCCGCTACCGCAACAGCCTGATCCAAAGCGCCGCCGGGATTATTGCGCAAATCAAGCACAACTCCCAAAAGTTTTTTGCCAAGTTTGTCACAGATCTCTTTTATCGCTTTTCGCAAGCCGCTTCCCACATTCTGATCAAACACGGATATGCGTATATAGGCTATGTCGTCTAAAATCTCATATTTTACTGATTTGATTTTTATCAGATCGCGTTTTATTTTGACCGTAAAAAGGTCTTTGTTTATCCTTTTGATTTTAAGTTTCACGACGGTGCCTGGTTTACCGCGCAGGCGTCTTACAGCCTCTTCCGACGACATGGATTGAACAAGCTCGTCGTCTATGTGGGTTATGATGTCTCCCGCCCTTATTCCTGCCTTATGAGCCGGAGTGTCGTCTATTGGAGCAATAATTCTTACGAAACCTCCGTCAATTGTTATTTCAGTTCCAATTCCGCCAAACTCTCCGGACATATGTTCAAACAGGGCTTGATAGGCTTTTGGCGAAAGATAGCTTGAGTGCGGATCCAATGCCGGAAAAAGATTGTTTAACGCCAATTCCACGAGTTTTTCATCTGAGATTTTCTCGACGTAAGTTGACTGAATCAAATTTAGAATAGCGTTTAAGAAAGCTCGGGCTTGATGCTCTTTTGGAACCTGCTTCTTAATCTCGTCCGGAATCTGAAGCGCCTGATTGTCTTCGGCGCAGCAAAGATTGCAAAATACCAACAAAAAATATAGAGTTACTTTTTTCATATTTTTAAGCATTTATTCTAGGCACTTAAACCCCATAAACGAAGCTATCAGTTACCCAGGGTTTTATCAACAACATTAATATTGACAATATCGTGATATTAAGACAATATCTTTGGAGACAATAATGAGGGGATGCTATGTGTAAGATGTGTATAAAAAGTCTAGTATTAGCGGTGTTTTTTTTATCGTCAACGTGCGTAGCCGCCAGAACGGCTATGAATTTTGTTATTACTACGGACGAGAATTGTGTCGCGCCTGCTTCTGTGGTGATTCAATCGTTAAAAACAAACACTCTGGAAAATAAGCAAATAATTATTTTTGGAAAAGGCCTATCTGGCGACAGCGTGGAAAAATTGTCAAGTATGAGCAGCGATTCAACTACCATACACGTCCTGCCTATACCGGACTCAATGCTTGCGCGGCTTATGGAAATCAAGCCCTCAAATTGGAGTGAGTTGATAATGTTGAAGTTGTTTTTTCCGTATATATGGGCGAATGCTGCTGGGCTTTTTCCTGATGTACAGGGAGAAATATTTAGTTCAGCCCCAACATTTTTATACTTGGGTGCCGACGTAATAGCAGTTAGAGACGTATCAAGAGTTTTTGGTTTTCGTGAAAAAGGAACTGTCGTGGGCGCGTCAGCAACGTTTATAGGCCGAGGTCATCTGGAATATCTGGAAAATCTGCAACAAGACGCCACAGATTCTCTATATCGTTACGGTGGAGTACCTAGCGGTGACGTTCTTCTATTCGACATGGAAAAACTGACGCGTGATTTTGCTGACGGAAACAAGTTTGTGAGCATCCTTGAAGAACAAAGAGATCGAGAGGGGCTGTTTGTCGACCAGAAAAGTCAGATTTTGATTGATATGCTAAGAGAGTCGCCAGAGAATATAGGGGTCTTAAAAAGGCTAGCAGATGATATTTCTTTTCCGCCGAAGTGTTTATCTGGACAATTATCTGAAGATGAAATGGGTGGTGTACCAATGGCGGTATTTTCTGAGGTAAAAGAACTCATTATTTTATACCCACACTATTTAGGCACGGCGTCCAACATGAGTAAGGCTATTGAGTACTGGGTAGAACAATCTGAGCTCAAAGAAACTGAATTTGAGCGCGCTATCCGTGAGCACGGAGAAGAATGCATACCACTTTTCCAAAGTAAAGGTAGCGTTACGGATGAGGACGTGATTTATGAATATATGGTTCGTTTTAGCCGAGGGGATCCGACCGCCTTGCCTTTGAGCTATAATTATGTAGTGAGCTACCGTGCCCCTGAAGTTAATGTCGTGAGAACGGGGGCTGGCTGGGATCTCAATATTTTCGAGAAGATATTGGGGTATCCGCAAGTCCGTCAGACTTTAGAAGATGAGTGGCAAAAAAGGGTCATTGTGCATTTCGACGGATGCATTAAACCGTGGTCTAGAGAGGGGTTTGAATATGCAAAACGCGCTTATGCCGGAGAAGAAAAATGTCTGCCATATCTTTGGTACTATCAGCATTTGCGAAATACGCCTTTTGCTGAGCGGCAACAATCTTGGCCTTGGCCAGACGAGAGCGCAATGTAGTTGTACAATTTTTAACGCAAGCTAAAATACACGTTTAATAGAATGTGAAATGAGCGCACAAACTAAAACTGTGATGTGAAATATCGACTTTTTTTACTGCGTTTGTTATTTTCTTCAGAGTTGTTTGAGCGTATAAGATGTCTTGCATTGCAGTCGCTTTATCAGGTGGAGTTGACAGCAGCACTACTGCTGCTCTTTTAAAACGAGAAGGGCATGAAATATTTGGCGTAACGATGCTTCTTTGCGACAGCGAAGGCGCAAAGGTTGCTATAGACTACGCCAAACGCGTTTGCAACCAGCTGGATATCAATCATCATGTTTTCGATCTAAGAAAACAGTTTAAAGAAAACGTAATCGACTATTTTACTGAGAGTTATATAAACGGACTTACGCCCAACCCCTGCGCAAAATGCAATTTAAAAATAAAATTCGGCGAGCTTTTTAACGCCGTAACTGAAATGGGCGCGGAAATTCTTGCAACAGGACATTACGCCAGAATAATGCAAGATCGGAGCGGAGAGTTTGGTATCTACAAGGGAGTCGACAGGAACAAAGACCAGAGCTATTTCCTGTTCGGGGTTAACAGAAACATTTTGAAATCCATCAGGTTTCCTCTCGGAGAGAAATGTAAGCCGGAAGTTAGACGTTTGGCTGCTGAATTCGGGCTTTGCACTGCTGAAAAAAAAGAAAGCCAGGATATTTGTTTTGTCCCTGGCGGAGATTATAAATCCGTTCTTAATTGTCAGCCAAATCTTGGGGATATCGTTGATACAAACGGCAAATTGGTCGGACAACACGAAGGATTGTGGAATTACACCATCGGACAGAGAAAAGGCTTGAAAATTTCAAACCAAGAGCCGTTGTTCGTTGTGGGCATGGATTCTGATAATAACAAGCTCGTAGTCGGCGAACATAACGCGCTTGAATACGACAGCTTTTATGTGTCCAACGTCAATTGGCTGGCAGATACAAATTGCCTACCGGAAAAAATTGAGGTTAAAACGCGCTATGCCCAAACTCCTATGTCGGCAAAAATTATTCTCAACGATGACCGTACTGTGGTCGAGCTTATATCTTCAGCTTTTGCCTTAAGCCCAGGGCAGTGCGCAACCTTTTATTCAGAAGAAAAAGTTCTCGGCGGAGGGTGGATTTGCGGTAAGGATAACTCTGGCGGTTAGTTTTGAGGGCTGATTCATGTCGAGTTTATAAAAAACTGCTCTTCCATGCCGAGAGAAGATTTTCAAAATTATACTTTGCATTGGCAGAACTGGTTGAAGGAAGTTTTATAACTTCTTTGTTTAAATCGTCATGAAAAAATCTTTTAAAAATCTTGAACGCTTTTCCGCCGTTAATAAGGATTCGGAAAACGTTTGAGTTACTAAGAACGAAAGACAAATCCACGGGCGCAGGATGCTTTATACTGCCATCGCTTGAGGTTCTTATTTCACAACTTTTAACTACATCCCAAAGCGCAATTTTGTTTGAGAAAAGCATTTGCTTTTTAGCTGAGATTGTTTCCGGAAAATAGGCAGCGTTTGTAACGCTCGCAATTATCTTCCAAAATCTATTCTGAGGATGTCCATAATAAAAACCTTGCTCTCGCGATTTTACTGACGGAAACGTTCCTAGCACCAAAATGGATGAGCCTTTATCGAAAATTGGATCAAAAGGGTGATTTAAACGCACTAATCTCCGCTTTGCAATCAATCATTCTGCCTCCGAGTCGTTAGCCTTGGAATCCAGCGAGGCACGCTAAACTTATAATTCAAATAATCTGCACCAAAAATTTTTTCTAATTTTTTCTCTTCGACCAGCGGGAAATAAACCAAATTCCCTAACAAAAACACAATCGACCAAATGAAAATATCCCAGGAACTCAGCAGCAACGACTCGGCTACTAGCATAATAAGTACGCTCGCTATCATTGGATTTCTGACATAACAATATGGGCCAGCAACGACCAATTTTTTAGGAGGATCCCAAGGGGCGGCGGTTCCTTCTCCTTTCTGAGCGAAAAGCCACATAGTCCATCCGGCCAGAAATAACCCGATCGCCAATAACGCCGCGCCAATAATCATCAGGTATATTTCATTAAGTTTCCAATGATAATCGGCAATGGCAAGTATGATTGCGGGAGCGACTATCAAAACATTAAACGGAAGCACAGCGACAGCTTTTATCCATCTCCAAAGCATTTTATCTTTCCTCTCGCATATTTCTTATTACAGTAATATTTGTGCAATTTTATTTCAACCTTCCATTGTATTTTTATGGCAAGATTCGCTTAATTATGGTTTCGATTTTTTGATTGATTATGCTGGGCATGCCGTCCTTGCAAAAATCTGACAATAATTTCCAAAATCTATTCTGAGGATGACCATAGTAAAACCCACAGCCTCTTGACGTTAATGACGGAAAACTTCCAAGTATAAGAATAGTTGAGTTTTTATTGAAAACAGGGACAAAGGGATGTTCTAATCGCGTTCAGCACCTCTTAAATAATCCTTAAAATTAAGTCTAACAAAATCAGGGCGGTAAAACAAAGACTCTGCGAATAGCTTTAAAAACGGGCGAGATAAATATATCATATGCGTTAGTTGCAGTTGTAAAATCTGGAAGATGAAATATTTCTTCGCTATTCTTTTGGTCTTAACGGCGTCTGTGATTCTTTACACAAATGCGCCGCAGTTCGGAGGCCTTCCAAGCAGAGCAAGTTTGGAAAGGATTCGTAATTCTCCTAATTACAAAAACGGCCAATTTCACAATATTGGCCATGACGTTCGATGCGATACGTTAAACGCGGCAAAGGTTATTGGTTTATTCAAAGCATTTTGTAACATAGTCAAAAATCAAAATTGTTTTGTTCCGTCAATAAAAACGGATTTGCTGGCTTTGCGCAAAGATGAAAACGTTCTTGTGTGGCTTGGCCATTCGTCATACTTTATACAAATAGGCGGCATAAGAGTATTAGTTGATCCCGTACTTAGCGATGTATCGTCTCCTATTCCATTCTTTCCAAAGGCTTTGCCGGGATCGAATGTATATAAACCACAGGACATACCTGAAGTAGATTATCTTATTATCACGCATGATCACTGGGATCATCTTGATTATCAAGCTGTAAAAAAACTGAAATTCAAGACAGTAATATGCCCGCTGGGAGTCGGAGGACACTTTGAGCGGTGGAATTTCAAAAGCATCATTGAAATGGATTGGTATGAAACAATTAAGCTTGATTGTGGATTCGTGTTGCATTGCTTGCCCTCAAAGCATTTTTCGGGCCGTTGTTTTCTAAGAAACAGAACTCTATGGGCGTCGTTTTTACTTGAAACTCCGTCACAGTTTAAAATATTTATAGGTGGAGACGGGGGATACGACAGCCGATTTGCTAAGTTTGGTAGAATTTATGGTCGAATTAACTTGGCTATCTTGGAAAACGGGCAATATAACGAAAACTGGCAAAGTATTCATATGCGCCCGGAAGAAACCTTGAAAGCGGCTGAAGAGCTCAACGCTGAAGCATTGCTCCCGGTTCATACAGCCAAATTTACTTTGGCTCCTCATAAATGGAACGAGCCCCTTCAAAGAATTAGCAAACTTTCAAACAATAAAGATATCAGAGTTCTAACGCCTATGATCGGGCAGATTGTAAACCTTAAAAGCAAAAATCAAACTTTTGAAAAGTGGTGGGATGAGACATTATGATTGTGAAAATAAAAAGTATTTTAAGGCAGAGCACCTGCGTTATTATAGCGTTATATATATTTCGCAACGCCATTACTCATATAAAAACGCTTTTTAAAAACTTCAACTCAGACGGCGGCGCCACTCATAGAACGTTTTCATTGGATGAATCGATAAAATACATAACGAACGTCTTTAACGATTACAAAAAAGTTTCCGGCAAGCAAAAGTTTTACGGTAAAGTGGCAGAACTTGGGCCGGGAGATTGCGACGGCGTTGCTCTGTTGTTTTTAAATGACGGCGCGCGTCACATAGACCTTGTAGATCGTTTTTATTCCTTAAGAGATACAGCTCAGCAAAAACAGATCCTTGATTGTTTAATAGACAGGCATCCCAAGCTATCCGGGCTGTGCCCAAATCTAAGCAAATATTGTATAAGACACTACGGTAAGATAGCCGATAAGGGTAGGTTTTTTGACAAACAAAAGGAATACGATTTTATAGTGTCGCGCGCAGTACTTGAACATGTGGACGCTCCTGAGATAATTATAAAAAAAATGTATGGGGCTTTGAGTAAAGGCGGATATTTAATTCATAAAATTGATCTCAGGGATCATGGGATGTACCCCCCCGAGAAAAGTCCCTTAAAATTCCTTGAAATTCCAAATTTTTTATACCGATTAATGACTTATGGATCCGGTTTCCCTAACAGATTCTTGTTTCATAGGTACAAAACGCTACTACTGTCGTTAAGTTGCAAAGTTAAGTTTTTTTGTACGGGACTCTATGGAGTTGAGCCTTTCCAAGAAATTTATGAGATAGAAAACATCCCGCAAGACCTGAAAAAGCAAGCGATAACTTTTGTCGATAAAAATAAATGTCATTTTAGCAATGAATTCAAAAAAGTGTCAAGTGAAGACCTTATGATATCAAGTTTCTTTTTTGTTTGTGAAAAGTAAATGGCAACGACATCTATAGCATCAGCCATAAAAATGCTTAGGGCTTTGTTAACTCGCTCAGATAAATTAAAATGGCTTGGAGTTGCGGGGTTCTCTTTATGTATATCTGCGCTTGAGGTTTTAACAGCGTCAGCAGTTGTGATTTTTGCTCAAGTTATAAGCCAGCCGGAATCGGGACAAAAATACATTCGGATGTTTGGGGTTAATCAGGATATATCGCCTAACCGAATAGTTTTTTACATAGCGATTGCTTTAGGGATTATTTTCTTAGTTAAAAACATTGTAGTCGCAGGAGAGATTTTCTATCAAAATTTTACCATCCAAAGAATAGGGTATAGGTTTAAGAATAAAATGCTGGCCAAATATTCAGAAATCGATTACGGAACATATTTGACTAGGAATTCATCTTTTGGAATACAAACGGTTGATCTGGCTTCCCATATTTTTTCTCAAGGCATGCTTCCTATAGCTACCATTTTCTCGGAAGGGATGGTGTTTGTTGGTCTTGTTGGCATGATGGTATATATGAATCCATCATTGGCGCTTGTTATATCTTTTATAGGTGTTGTCTTTTGGATTATAGTTACCAAGTATATGTTCCCAATGTTTTATTGTTTTGGTCAAAAACAGATGACGGCCTCGCGCTATTGCGTCCAACATCTAACCCAGTTTTTTCATGCTTTTAAAGAAGTTGTTTTGCTCGGTAAGCGAGACGCTTTTGTAAGAGCGTATAGTTTCTTCTCATGGAAGTCAGTAAATACTTCGGCCGTGCAAAATTCAGCATCCGCTCTGCCTAGAATAGTAATAGAGCTTTTATTTGTAGGGATTTTTGTAACTAGCATATCGTTGCTTTGTCTAAGCCAAAAAAACATACACCAAATGCTTGGTACTTTAGGTGGATATTTGTATGCGGGGTTTCGTCTTATGCCCGGTATTAACAGACTAATAAATCAATTAAGCGTCGTAAAAACGGCTATTCCCAGTATTGAGCAAGTATTCAGCGAATGCTCGTTTCTAAGCTCGAAAGAAAATTACGCTGACATCCCGGCGTTCCAATTTCAAAACGGTATAATTATTAAAGATTTATACTTTAAGTATCTGAATACAAAAAAAGCTGCGCTTACCGATGTATCAATAGATATAAGGAAAGGAGAAAGCGTCGGAATAGTAGGAGAAACCGGATCGGGAAAATCTACGTTGGTTGATGTCATGTTGGGCCTTTTGCAGCCTTATAAAGGCTCGGTGCTGATTGATGGAAAATACCCCGCAAGTTCATATCAATGGCATCGAATGATTGGTTATGTACCGCAAAGCGTTTACCTTACCGACGATACTATTGAGGCCAACATAGCGTTTGGTGAAGACAAGATAGACGAAGCCCGTATTAACCGGGTTATTGACATAGCTCGGTTGCGAAAATTAATAGGCCGACTTCCGGAAGGCGCAAAAACTATAGTAGGCGAGCGCGGGATCAGGTTATCTGGCGGCGAGCGCCAACGCATTTCAATCGCGAGAGCATTATATCATAATCCGGAAGTTTTGATTTTTGACGAAGCCACATCTGCATTGGACAACGAGACGGAATCTAAGCTGATGGAAACAAT
>JAIRWN010000031.1 GCA_031268985.1 Holosporales bacterium | reverse complement strand
CCATACCGGGAAGGTAATATAAACCCGACCGGGTTGGCTTGGTTTATAAACGCAATCAACGTTGGCGTCTCCTCGACGCAATCACAAGATCCCCCGCGCTGCTTGCCCTGCAGCGGGGGCTTCTATTTCAGGTCAAATTAGCATAGCAAGCAATTCGATCTATTCGCTAATCTAGCTAAAGCTAATTTAAGAACAGAAACGCCGTACTAGCCAGCCAATCGGCTGATTGGTAAAAAAATATTAAATATATTGCGAAACTGACGTCAGTTTAATACTATCGCTCAGTTAACATTGCTCATTATAAAAGGAATAATCGTGAAAAAAGTTATAATAGCATCAGTAGCAGCATTGCTTATCCCTGAAATCGCAAATTGTAGTCTTAAGAAAGTTATAGGCAGAGACTCTAGCCAATTTTCCAGAAGAATACTTTGTGTAGATGGGGTGGCAAGTCAGGCCCAAAGTGGGATAATTGCTAGGAATAATAACAGAGAGTGGTTTGCGAGTCCTATGAGCACTGTCGGCGGCCCCTATTCCGGTCGTCGTGGTCGTTTGTCAATTATAGTCTTTGAGCCCGGCTCGCAATTGACAAGGATCAACTGTCGGGTCTTTTCTTACTGCACTTCACTAACATCTATTAACATTCCTTCAGGGGTAAAGACTCTCGGAGAAGAGTGTTTTGGTGCTTGTAACGCACTGAGCGATGTGACGTTTGCGCTCGACTCGCAATTGACATCGATCGAAAGTGGGGCTTTTTCTTACTGCATTTTACTGACATCTATTAACATTCCTTCAGGTGTAAAGACTCTCGGAAAAAATGTTTTTTCTGATTGTGAAAGACTAGAATCCGTATACTTTGGGCCCGACTCGCGCTTGACAAGTATCGGATCTGGCGCCTTTGCTAGTTGTATTTCACTGATATCTATGGATATTCCGCGGAGTGTAGTAGTTCTCGAAAGGGAATGTTTTTTTGTTGTAGACGACTAGAAGCCGCATACTTTGGGCCTGGCTCTCGATTGAGAGAGATCAAAGGCCGAGCCTTTTCCAATTGTTCTTCACTGGAATCGATAAGCGTTCCGCCAGGTGTACGGACCCTCGGGAAAGAGTGTTTTTGTTATTGTGAAAGCCTGAGCAGTATAACGTTTAAGACCGGTTCACAATTGATAGAGATCGGAAGTGAGGCCTTTTCTTTCTGCACTTTACTGACATCTATTGACATTACGGCTAGTGTACGAAGAATAAGCGACAATTGCTTTTCGGATTGTAGAGCTCTGAAAAGAGTAACGTTTGAGGACCGTTCACAATTGAGAGAGATCGAAGCGGGGGCCTTTTCGGGTTGTGCTTCACTGAGATCTATCCGTATTCCGCGGAGTGTAGAGATAATTAGCGGGCTGTGTTTTGAGGAATGCCACAGCCTGCGCAGGGTAGGATTTGAGCCCGACTCTCGACTGAGAAGTATAAGAGGAAACGCTATTCCTAAAACAGCTAGGGTTGTGATTGCCAGACATTAAGCTCAAACGGGTTGGCTTAGTTTATAAACGCAATCAACGTTGGCGTCTCCTCAACGTAACAAACGTCAGTATCAACAACTCCAACGCTAGCTTCGTCAGAACATTCCCTCTGAATTCATGAAAACCATTCAGAAACTTACAAAACTCCTTCTCTGAAAAATACGCATAGTGATTTGATTTCACGGGCATTAACGCTCCCCTTAGGTCTGCGGTAACGTCGTGCTCACATCTGTCTGTGGCTATCGCATAACGAAAAATCTGCCCCACATACTGCAGAGTACGATGAGCCATATCTAACGCTCCTCGCTCCTCCACTTTGCGTATGGTCGCTAGTAAATCTTTAGGTGATATCTTCTTTATTGGAATACTGCCTAGAAACGGCAGCACATTCATCTCCAGCCTTCTGGTAATAGAAAACATCTGACGCGCTATTACTGACCCTTTCTTCTTCTCAAGCCATTCCAACGCAATGTTCTTGAACGTGTTCTGTACGGCTTCCTTAGCCTCAAGCTTATCCCGCCTCCTGATCTCAGCAGGGTCTTCTCCTCCCTTGATGATTGCTCTGAGCTCCTCCCTTTTGTCTCTGGCTTCTCTCAACGAAACCTCAGGATACACCCCTAACGCTATCCGCTTCTTCACTCCTGCGTGCCTGTAGTAAAGCCTCCAGAATTTATTTCCGTTCGGATAGATTTCCAGGCATAACCCCTTCTCATCGGTTATTGTATAAATCTTGTCCCTTCCCTTAGCATTCCTGCATACCGCATCATTCAACATCGAACCATCCATACAAAAATCTCTGGTACCGATTTTGGTACCAAAAATACCAGGATGCAAGCGGATTTTATTAGACTCGTTTGAATAAATACTACCACTAAAACCTAACAAATCTGCCATCCCTCACTATAAAATTATACTTCTCTGAATCTGTTCGGACTATATCTTGGTGGAGGGGGTAGGATTCGAACCCACGAGAAAGTTACCTTCCTGCCGGTTTTCAAGACCGGTGCCTTAAACCGCTCGGCCACCCCTCCGAATGGCTTACAAATTTGTTTCAGAAATCGGCTGTTGTCAACCAATATGATTCAAAGTAACTAACATTTTATGCGTCAGCGGGATTTTTTTGCAAAACGCCGACATAAGATTATTCCGCCCAATCTCCTGTTTTGTAATATTTTGCACAGTTTGCTATCATTCAGTAAAAATTCGGCGATTTAAAAGTAAAAATTTGTTTGAAAACATCTCAAAAAGATTCGGCTCGATATTCAGTGGTCTGCAACGCACGGGTATTCTTCGCTCTGAAGATATAGAAAATGCAATTCGTGAAATTAGAATATCGCTTCTGGAAGCAGATATTTCTTTGGCAATAGTCAAAGAGTTTATCAATAACCTAAAAGAGCAAGCTGTCGGTCAACAAGTGGTCAAAAGCATTACTCCTGACCAGTTGATTATAAAAATGGTCAATGATCAACTGGTCTCTATGTTGTCAGAAAACAATCGAGACGTTCTTGAAAAATCACACCCGAAACGCATTATGTTAGTTGGGCTGCAAGGAGTGGGAAAAACTACGGTTGCCGCGAAACTAGCCAGTATGCTCAAACAAAAAAAAGTGATGACCGCGACATGCGATATTTACCGTCCTGCCGCAGCAGAGCAGCTTAGAATTCTTTCCGAAAAAGCTGGAGCAGAATTTTTTAGCGCTGCGCTCGATATTGGTTCGATTGATATAGTTAAAAAAACTTTAGAAGCCTTCAAGACAAGTAATTGTCAAACGCTGATCATGGATACGGCTGGCCGCTTACACACAGATGCAGATATGATGCAAGAGCTAGACAACGTTCATAAAGCGTTTGATCCGGATGAAGTTTTCCTCGTTGTTGATTCTATGATGGGGCAAGACGCAGTAAAAATGGCGCAGCAATTCGCGGCCGTTTTAAAAATCACCGGCGTTGTAATGACGCGCGTAGACGCCGATACGAAAGGTGGGGCAATAATTTCCATAGGAAAGGCAACAAGCGCTCCGATTGTATTTTTAAGTACCGGTGAAAAACTAAGTGATATCGAACGTTTTGACCCCGTAAAGATCGCCAAAAAAATCCTTGGGATAGGGGATGTAGTCTCTTTGATAGAACAAATAGGAAAGACGGCTGGCGAAGATGAAGAAAAAGGCAGCTCCGCTCGTTTAATGCGTGGAGGGTTTGACTTAAACGACTTGGCTAAGCAAATTCAAACGCTAAGTAAAATGGGCGGCGTAAGCAGTATCCTTGGAATGCTTCCCGGAATCGGTTCGCTAATAGAGAAAGCCAATGCCAAAACAAACAGCGAAACGATGGTAAAAAGGCAGTTGTCGATTATACAATCAATGACCGGGCAAGAAAGAAAAGACTATAGAATCATCAAGGGTAGTAGGAAAAGACGTATAGCCACCGGCTCCGGAACGTCAGTTCAAGAAGTTAACAAACTGCTTAGAAATTTTGAGACTATGCTCGGTTTTATAAAACGATTCAAAGGAAACCGAATTACGCAAAACCAAATCCAACAATTACTAAGTGGTAAAGTGTTATGACGTCTTTTGTTCGGCAAGACTGATGGCATAACAACCTGCGGGCAATCTTTGTAAATAAGCAGCCCTATTGGCTTTTTGAAAAAGGCAGCGTTTTTAAAACTCAGACGTCGGTCAAAGCGCTTGCAGCGAAGTTCCCTTGCTGTTTATGGTCACTCGAATTTTATCCGAGCCTAGGCCGGCGATAATTTTTGATGCGATTGGATTTTCCAGTTCCTTTTGAATTATTCGACGTAGAGGACGAGCGCCGTATACGCTGTCAAATCCCTCCTTGGTCAGCCAATCTTTCGCTTTCCCGTCGACGTCTAGCGCAATGCCTTGAGCCTCAAGTTTAGCGACGAGTTTTTTAAGTTGAATATCAACGATCTCACGCATGTTCTCGCGACGGAGACGGTTAAAAATCAGAATTTCATCCAGCCTGTTTAAGAATTCCGGTCTGAAAACGCCCTTGACGACTTCCATTATCCGCTTATCGTCATTGCCGCTTGTATCGTCCTTTACAAGTTCAGAACCAAGATTGGACGTCAGTATTATCAAAGTATTACTGAAATCTACCGTTTTGCCTTGGCCGTCGGTCAGGCGGCCATCATCCATGACCTGCAACAGCATATTAAAAACATCCGCATGAGCTTTTTCTATTTCGTCGAATAATATTACTTGATACGGACGACGTCTTACTGCCTCAGTAAGCGCGCCTCCTTGCTCGTATCCAATATAACCCGGAGGAGAGCCAATTAATCGCGATACGGAGTGTTTCTCCATGTATTCGGACATATCAATTCGAATCATGGCATTATCGCTGTCAAACAGAAACCAAGCCAAAGCCTTTGCAAGCTCTGTCTTTCCAACCCCGGTCGGCCCTAAAAACAAACAACTTCCCATTGGCCTGTGCGCGTCTTTAAGGCCGGCGCGCGAACGTCTTATTGCATCAGAAACAGCTTGAACTGCGTGGTCTTGCCCAACCACACGACCTTTAAGCTCTGTCTCTAACCCCAAAAGTTTTTCTTTTTCAGATCCAAGCATCTTATCGACAGGAATCCCAGTCCATCTGGAAACTATTGCCGCAATGTCCTGAGAGTCCACTGATTCTTGAACAAAATGTGGTTGAGCTCCGGATTTTTCGGCATTTTTAAGCTCAGCTTCCAACGACGGGATAGCGGAATACATGAGCTCTCCGGCACGAGCCCAATCTCCGGCGCGTTGAGCTTGCTCCAGGTTCTGTCTTGCCCTATCAAGCTGAGCCTTAGTCTCATTGGATTTGGCAATTTTGTTCTTTTCTTCCAACCAAAGCGTTTCTAAAGAACTGTAATCTTTCTCTGCCTGAGCCAGTTCGGCTTCCAATTTTTTCAGCCTCTCTTTAGATTCATCGCTTTTTTCCTTATTTAAGGCTTCTTTTTCAATTTTAAGCTGCATTATCTGACGATCTAGTTGGTCGAGTTGCTCGGGCTTTGAGTCAACCGCCATACGCAGACGACTTGCCGCCTCGTCAATCAAATCAACTGCTTTATCCGGCAGAAACCTGTCTGCAATATATCTGTTTGAAAGGTTTGCAGCGGAAATTATTGCGCCATCGGTAATCTTTATGCCGTGATGAAGTTCGTATTTCTCTTTTATGCCCCGCAATATGGATACGGTATCTTCAACTGTTGCTTCCTGGACATAAACAGGCTGGAACCTGCGTGCCAAAGCCGCATCTTTTTCTATATGCTGACGATATTCGTCAAGCGTAGTCGCTCCCACACAGTGCAACTCTCCTCTGGCCAGAGCTGGTTTAAGCATATTGGCCGCATCCATAGCTCCATCTGCTTTTCCAGCGCCTACAAGAGTATGAAGCTCATCTATGAACAGAATAACATTGCCGTTTTTGTTTGCGATTTCTGATAACACGGCCTTAAGGCGTTCTTCGAATTCACCACGGAATTTTGCTCCCGCTATAATTGCGCCAAGATCCAATGCCAGCAAAGAACAGTTGCGCAGACTTTCCGGCACGTCATTATTTGTTATTCTTAACGCCAAACCTTCAACAATGGCAGTTTTCCCAACGCCAGGCTCGCCTATAAGAACGGGATTGTTTTTTGTGCGACGGCTTAAAACTTGCATGGTGCGACGTATCTCTTCTCCTCGTCCTATTACCGGATCGAGCTTACCTTTCTCGGCCTCGTCAGTAAGGTCCCGCGTATATTTTTTTAGCGCCTCAAACCCTTCGTCGGCGGTTGCTGAATCAGCTTTTCGACCGCCCCTATATTCGTTGATCGCTTCTGACAGGTTCAGCGCAGTTACTCCATGCGACATTAATACCTTTGTCGCTTCCAGGTCTGAAAACTGAAAAAACGCCTCAAGCAGACGTTCCGGAGTTACAAACTCATCGCCAGATTTTTTGACAAATTCTTCAGCGACAACAATCAAACGTGATAATGTTTGGTCTATGTAAAGGTTTACGCTGCTGCCTTCAACCTTAGGCTGTTTTTTAAGCAAGTCGACTATATCTCGCGATATATTTTCCGTTGATACCCCAATCTTGCTCAAAAGTTGTGAGGCCGGACTTTTTTTGTTTTTAATCAAAGCCGACATAAGGTGCTCAGCGCAGACTCGCTGATGACCGAATGAAGCTGCCGTTTTTTGAGCTTCTTCTATGATTTCTTTTGTTATGTCTGTAAATTTTTCTATGTTCATATAGCTAAGCGAAAGAAAACATTCTCATTCAAACGAAATAGACAACTCGCCGACCATTGCTTAAGCCCCACAATAGTTTAGTCAAAGCAATCCAAAATGTCCAGAGTATTCAAGCCCAAAATTAGCATGGCCTTTGGCCAAGCAAGCTAACGCTAATCAAAATGTAAAACACTAAACCATAAGCATTCCACCATTTATGTGTATGGTCTGACCGGTGATGTATTGCGCCTCATCGCTTGCCAAAAAAACCGCAGCAGAAGCCACGTCCTCCGGAATACCAATTTTGCGCATAGGAATATTGTCGACAAGTTTCTGTTTTTGTTTGTCTTCTAATCTGTCTGTCATAGCGGATTTTATAAACCCCGGCGCAATGCAATTTACGGTTATTCCTCGGCTTGCAATTTCCGCAGCAACAGTCTTTGTCATTCCAATCAGCCCCGCCTTTGCAGCGGAATAGTTGGCTTGTCCCGGATTGCCTGCAATACCGACAATTGATGAAATATTAATGATTCTGCCTTTGCGGGCTTTTACCATACTTCTAACACTTTCTCGCATAAGGACAAAAGGCGCAGTTAGATTAACATTCATGACTTCCTGCCAAGAATCGTCGGTCATACGAACAAAAAGCTTGTCTCGATTAATACCTGCGTTATTGACCAATATGTCTATAAAACCGACGTTTTTTTCTATTTCGCTATAAATTTTTGGAATATCATTTACATTTGAAAGATTCAGGTTATAGGAAAACGCGTCCTCCGATAGCTCGGAAACAAGGTTCTCCAAAATTGAAACGTTAGTTCCGGACAAAACAACTTTAGCGCCTTGTTTATGGAATGTTTTGGCTATAACGGAGCCTATTGCGCCGGTAGCCCCGGTTATAAAAGCAGTTTTCCCAGACAGATCAAACATTCATTTATCCTCTTCCTTCAGATACAATATTAGCCGCGCTCTCCAAATCGCTTGTCGAGTTTATTGACAAAACCTCAACTTCAGGGATAGTCCTTTTTGCCAAGCCTTTCAGGATACTTCCCGGGCCAACTTCAATAATCTTACGCACACCTTTTTCTGCAAGCGACAACATGCTTTCACGCCACCTAACGCGGCCGGTTATTTGAGCTGCGAGATTGTTGGCAATTGTGCCGGGATCAGTTTCTTCTTTTGCTGTATAGTTTTGGATAATAGGAAGCGAGGCGCTTTTTTTCTCAACCTCAGAGAGATAATCTTTTATAATACTGCAAACCGAAGACATAAGGCTGCAATGCGAAGGCACAGAAACGTCGAGAGGTATTGCGGCCTTTGCTCCTTTTTCTTTTGCGAGAGCTCCAGCAAGATCGACAGCTTTTTTATGCCCGCTAAGTACGCACTGTCCCGGACAGTTATCATTGGCGATCTCGCATATGCCGGCATTGCCAGTCGCCGCTTTGGCGATTTCTTCGATAACGGAAACGTCGTCTATCCCCAAAATCGCCGTCATACCGCCAATTCCTAAGGGAACAGCGTTTTGCATAGCCATCCCACGTCTATGCAATAATTTCGCTCCATCCCGAACGCTAAACATGTTCGTTGCAACTAAAGCGGTGTACTCGCCCAAAGAATGTCCGGCGACACAGCAAGCGAACTTGTCGGCATTAAGACCAAAATCAGTTGAGAGAACCTGCATAACTGCGCTGCCTACAGCCATAATTGCAGGTTGAGCATTTTGCGTAAGCTTAAGCTGGTCAAATCTTTCCTCGCAAAACATTATGTCGGTTAATTTTGTATCTAAAGCGTCGTTAACTTCCTCAAACAGCAATTTTGCCGATGGAAAATTATCATATAGCCATTTTCCTATTTCCGGTTTTTGAACACCTTGACCTGGGAATATTATTGCTATGCGATTCATTTTTATCTACAAAAAAGTTAAAGCGTAAACACAAAAAACACCCAAGCCTTCCCGCTGCTATAGCTAACATTAAGCACAGCTTGCCACAGTTTGGCAAGGCCATAAGCTGATTTGGGGGTAATCTTCCCTTCGCTAAAGATAGATTCCATAGTTAGCAATGCAGGTTCGCTCGATTCGACTTTGTTTGAGACAAACAACAACACCCCAGCTTTAAAAGAGCTTGTTAAAGCATCATAAAAGAATGCTTGTCCCAAACAACTTATCCCGGAAAAATCAACCGCCCAAGTTGCTGGTAGCAAGAGCCCAAAACGCTGAAGCAAAAATAGTAAACCAAACCGCCGCAAGCGCGAACTTTACTTTCTTTTAGGCGCCTTGATAAGATTATCAAAAATATGATCAGCCGAAGTACGCCCCGTACCTTTGATAGGGGTTATGCCTTTGTCAAAGACTATGCTTTTATGATCAAGCTTGACTATCTGCCAGTCTGATAAAACTCCTCTTTGGTTAAAGGTAACAAGCACAACTTTTTCGCTTGTGATTTTCGGCTCAAGAAAAGCAACTGCCTCCAGCCTTCTACCTATATACAAAACTCTGTTGCCGGTAAGCTTAAATGAGGGGGTTCCGAGTATTTCGTACACATCATTTATTCCATGCACGCCAACTTTAAGAAGGTTTAAGTCGTCTGATTCGCAAATATTGCCGGAAGTGCTGACCGTTTGTCGACAACCGGAAAGTAGAGCAAGCAATATAGCAAACTTAGCAAGACTGTTCATAAAAACCTTCAAGAGCTTTCGCATTAAAAATATTATACTAACCCTGCGTCGAGAACAAGAATGATTTGTTTATTTACGTCAGAAATCTCTTGCGCATTTTGTATTGTTATGTAGCATATAGCATGTTTGCGGGTGTAGCTCAGGGGTAGAGCACAACCTTGCCAAGGTTGGGGTCGAGGGTTCAAATCCCTTCGCCCGCTCCAATGTTTCAAATAATTTTAATATTTGCTTGCTAAAAGCGATGAATGCAAAAATCTCGAGAGGAAGTATGTAGATTGTTCGCTGTATTCACGCCCCTACTTCCGTGTCGTAACTATGAAGTAAGGGCATAAGTAGCGACAGGCTATTGCTTGTCGAATCCATGATGCGCTGCTACTGCGTTAGCAGTTTCGGCAACATGGTCTTCAAAATGCTTCACAACATCGGTCGCATGTGCGTGTAAGGCTTCTGCGCCTTTACTGGCCGCCTCGTGAAGAGAAGCCTCAAGTTGAGGTTTGATATGGGTTTTGTATATTGACGAGACATGAGCCTTAATCTTACTAAACCAACCGCCTTGACAAGATTGGCTGCTAATAATGCCCACGGCTACAACTAAACTGGAAACTAAAGCTATCTTTTTATTCATTATATATCCTCTTTACAAAAACTACCCACCATTTGGGCTCGACAATGGAGTATATGCCTCGCTTATTAAAAAAGAGTTAACAAGAATAAAATGTCTATCGATCAAGCAATCCGCCAGTTTGGGTCAGGCGAGAAATTCAAATCGCCAACATGTCCGGCGTCTATTTTTTCTATGCAAGCCCAAGCAATCATTGCGGCATTATCTGTGCAGAAATTTACAGGCGGAGCGACAAGGTCTCTTCTGTACTCCTCACATATTTTTTTGAGATGCGTCCTTATTGCAACATTTGCGCCTACTCCACCGCTCAGCACAAAAGTTTTTATATTTATAAACTTGGAGTCTTTAAGCAACTGCCTGCATTTGTCCATCATAATGTCGCATACCGTTTTCTGGAATGAAGCTGACAGGTCGTTAACATCCTGCTCTGTTAAAGCGCAGTTTTTTTCGACTTGGATTCTTACGGCCGTTTTCAGCCCAGAAAACGAGAAGTCTTTTTTGCCGAACATAGGAATGGGAAAGTTGAATCTGTTCGGGTCGCCCAACTGAGCGGCCTTTTCAATTGACGGTCCTCCCGGGGTTGGAAGCCCAAGCATTTTAGCTACCTTATCAAATGACTCGCCGATTGCGTCATCAAGCGTGCTTCCAATCATGGAATACCGCCCATATCCACGTACGACCATAGACTGACAATGACCGCCTGAAACAAGAAACAACACATACGGATATTCAATATTATCGGTCAGCCTTGACGTTAAGGCATGGCCTTCAAGATGATTGATCGGAACATACGGCTTGTTAAGCGCGACGGCCACTGCTTTAGCGAAACTGGTTCCAACTATCAGCCCCCCAATCAGCCCGGGACCGCCTGTAGCAGCAATCACATCAATCTGTTCAAAAGAGCAATTCGCCTCAAATAGAGCGTGTTTAACCACATCAGAAATTTTTTCAGTATGAGCTCTCGCCGCAATTTCTGGGACAACGCCTCCATACAGCTCATGCGTTAACGTTTGAGAATACAATACGTTCGAAAGAACATCTTTGTCGCTTGTTACTACTGAAGCCGCAGTATCATCGCAGCTTGATTCTATCCCGAGTATTTTCATAAAAGCGCTTCGTTATACAGAACGTTTTGATATAATAATTTAGAAATATTTACAGGCTTATCGAAATCGATCCTAAAAGATTTCTTATTTTAGTACACAATTGATGCCTCCCCTGCATGTATTCTTTGTTTTCTTGCTTCTGCTGCTTGTGATTCTTTCCGGTTTTTTCTCTGGTTCGGAAACTGCGCTTACCGGAACGTCTAAGGCGAGCCTTCATCAATTGAGCAAAAACGGCAATGAACGGGCTAAGCTTGTACAAGCGCTCCAATCTAAGTTTGCCAGCTCGATAAGCACTATTCTGATAACAAATCAGATGACCAACCATGTCATTATTACTATTTCTACCTGGCTTGCCATTGATATGTTTGGTGAAAGCAGAATTCCAATTGTCGCTGTTTTTGTCGGCATATTCGTTATTATATATACAGAAATTCTGCCAAAAATGCTGGCCATTCATAATTCCTTGAAATTCTCATTAATTGCCGCGCCGATAGTTCGCGGCGCAATTATTATATTAAAACCTCTGACTGCATTGCTTGAAATGGTCGGAAAACTCAGTTTAAAGGCGGTCGGCATAAAAGTGGAGTCTGACCCAAACCGAACTATATCTGAAGAAGAGCTGCTTGGCGCGATTGAAATGCATGCCCAAACCGGTCAAGACGGCATGAAAGAAAAACTCATGCTTAAAAGTGTTCTTGACCTGGACGATGTAACGGTCGGTAAAGTTATGATACACCGCAAAAATCTTGTAACTTTGGACTGCAGTTTGCCGACAAAACAGCTGATAGATGAAGCGCTGAACTGTCCGTACTCGCGCATACCTTTGTGGAAGGATAATCCCGAAAATATTGTTGGCGTTCTTCATACGAAAAGCCTTTTCAGGGTTATAAAGCAGAACGAAAGCGATACGCAGACACTGAATATTCTGTCCATGTCAACTCCCGCCTGGTTTATTCCAGAAACAACCAGTCTTTTGGACCAGCTTCAAGCTTTCAGAGAACGCAAATCGCATCTTGCCTTAGTTGTGGATGAATACGGCAGCTTGATGGGTTTAGTTACCTTAGAGGACGTTATTGAGGAAATCGTGGGCGAGATCGCCGATGAGTATGACGCCAACGCCAGTAGTATAAAAACTCAGCAAGATGGAAGTATATTAGTAAACGGCAGCGTTCCTGTGCGCGATCTAAATCGTGAGTTTGGGTGGAATCTGCCAGAAGACGTCTCGACTATTGCAGGACTTATTATTCATAAAGCAAGAAGAATTCCTGAAGTTGGTCAATCTTTTGTGGTATGTAACCTGAATATCGAAGTTATCAAGCGTCAGAACAATCAAGTAAACTCGCTTAAAATAAAGGCTACGTCTTAGATGTTTCTCTTGTAATCAAGTTCATAGGCTAATTTCAGAGTTAATCCATTCGGCAATCTTTGCTTTAGAATGCCCGCCGACTATAGAGCTGGTCTGTTTTCCACCCTTGAACAGAATCATTGTAGGAATACTCATAACTCCATATTTACCAGCAAGCTCAGGTGATTCGTCTATGTTTACCTTAACAATATCAACTTTCCCGGCCAGCTCAGCAAACAACTCATCTAACAATGGAACCATAGTTCTGCATGGCGGGCACCACTCAGCGGCAAAATCCACAACAACGGGTATGGCTGAATTGAGAACTTCTTTTTCAAAATTCTGATTTTTTACTTGCCTCATGACGCAGTATTTGTTTCCATTTTTATCAACCAAAAAGCAGTGCCATAAAGCATTATAATAAAACAACTGTGCAAAAAATCAATAAAAACTGTGCGGGCCCTTTGCAAAGGTTCAACTAGATATTGGTGGGCTACTGTATGATTCTGCATTGTAATGCTGTAAATAAGTTTTGTTTTTGGGCATTAGGCTGTTATATATGGCTGCTTGGTTCAGAGGGCTCCAGCGTTTTCAATCCTTTAAAGGGAATTGCATGGCGTTTGCAAACGCCTGCAAATAGCCCCCCCCCCTCCACTCGATCGTTTGTCTAGATCTTGAAATCTCTCCGACTTATTCAAAAATTGAAAAATTTAAAGCGCGGCTAAACACTTCGTCGACTAAAATCTAAGCAAATCGCAACAACACTTGAAATGAACCGTCGCCAAAAAATACGGAACATCATTTGATCAACAAAATATCTGCTATCTTTTGTATGTAAGCCGGGCTTAGTTTGCTTGGCCTCACGCTGACGAATCTGGCTTGGTAGGCGCTACAGGATTCGAACCTGTGACCCTCTGATTAAAAGTCAGATGCTCTACCGACTGAGCTAAGCACCCATATCTAAACCTGATTGCCGCCATCCCGATTTACATTGGACGACAACAACATTTGTAATATATAGGTGCAAAAGTTTAAAACTTCAATTACATTTTTTTGGTGATTCGACTTAATCAGTAAATTTGAAAAATGATCGTAGGAGTTATGTCTTGTGACGTGAATGGCGTGATAGGGAAAAATGGCGTAATTCCGTGGTCATGCGAGGAAGACACTCAATTTTTCAGGGATACTACATACGATGAAAATTTAATAGTCGGCCGAAAAACTTTCGACTCTTTACCAGAAAACCTATTGAATAACAGAAGATTTATGATTTTTTCCAAAACAATAAAATTAATCAGAGACAAATGCATATTCTTCAGCTCATTATCTGAATTTATTGGCTACATAATTAAAATGTTTGATAACGAGTCTAAATTCTACATGATCGGAGGCGCTGAGGTTGCAGATCTGTTTTTTACGGAGAGCCTTATAGACGCTTTTATTTTGACCGTTATGAACGGATCGTATCTTGGCGACAGGAAGCTAAATATCAAACGGCTAAGCGGCTGGAAGAAAGAAACCATGTTAATTTCGCCAAAATTTTCCAGGTTTAGATATTTAAAGCCGTAAAATGCAAAAAATCTATATCGATAGACACAAGCCCGGAATATGCTAAATTAACATACGTTCAATACGTTTTTAAATATATGACGGCGCATCATCATATATTGTATTTCTGCCACTATTTTAGTTTATTAAGCGTATGTAGCGTCAGCGCAGTCTTTTAAGTATAATAACGGAGACAAATATGGACAACGTTTCGATTGGTTCGGATGCTTAGTTACACCAAAGTTGGCGCGACTAAATTTTTAAAATTAAGTAATGGGACGCCCGCTGAAATGTAAGAATCGTTTCATCCCTAAGCCGATAGCGGATGTACGGTTGGGAGGAATGAATTGTTTAAAGAGGAGATTCTCTGGAGAAGTGGGCCGCAGAGGTAGGTTTGTGTATACGGAGGGACCAAATACAGTAAAATGACAGTATGTCTTTCTCCCTTAGTTAAGGCGCGCAAGTTCGATTACAAGTTTAGAATTTTACTTTTTATTGAACATGCCGAGTAAGCGCATCCTACAGATCAAGAGCTCTTTTTGCTAAAAAATCTTAAATTCTAAATTTCATATGATAAACCTTCGCTGAGAACCATATTCAAATAAAAAAATACTCTACAAGCGTGAGCAGCAATCCAAAATTCTAATGAGAGAATAAATCGTCAAAATTTATTCCTACAGCGTCTAGGCTAGTTATAACCCCAATGGCTTTAAAACAATCGCAGGCCAGTCGATCGCGTCCTTCGCGCACCAAAATTTCCAATAATATTTCTTTTAAACGGTGCAGATACAACACATCGTCGGCTGCGTATTTAAGCTGCTCTTGCGTGAGGTTATTTTTCCCCCAATCGGAAGTTTGCTGTTGTTTTACAAGCTCAATGCCAAGAAGATTATAGCACAAGTCTTTCAAACCATGTTTGTTTGTGAAAGACCTCGCTAATCTTGAGGCAATCTTAGTACAAAAAATATTGTCGACTCGGATATCAAAGGCTTTGTTTAAAAGAGCAACATCAAAACGAGCAAAATGAAAAATTTTTGCGATTCTGGAAGACGACAGTACCTTTTTAAGGTTAGGAGCAGGCCCGATTGTACGACCAATTTTTATCAAAAAACATTTGCCTGAACTGGTTGCGATTTGAACGAGACACAGCCTATCATTGTGTATATTGAGCCCCATAGCCTCGGTGTCTACAGCAACTTCATCCCCCAGCTCAAGCCCGTCAGGTAAGTCGTCCTCGAATAAAATTATGTTGCAATTACCGATCATTTTCGTCTAATCCGATATCAGCATTTATCCCAATAAACTGTCGCAGTCAAGATCTGGCTAAATAATTCTCATCTCATGCTTCATTTTTTTATGAAAAACTATTTGAGTTAACTATTTTTTTACACTTGACGCGCATGATTTCCACTCTATGAAAAATCATATTTTGATCATCGCGAACAATCAATCGCAACGTTGTATGTACGCTGACATGCTTACGGCACACGGATACCGAGTAAGCGAAGCTCAATCGGTGGATGACGCCATGTTTAAGCTCAAAAACAAGGATATATCGCTTATCGTTTTTGACGAATATGATCAAGAAAACAACGTTGAATTTTTAATTAAAGGCCTTGGAACAAGTAAAAATCGCATTGATTGTTTGATTTTAACCTCGAACCCAAGTAACAAGACAAAAGCCTTTTTAAAGAAAAACGGTTATGGTAGCTTGCTTATCAAGCCCATTGATATGTTCGATTTTGTGCACGCAGTAAGCGTTCGTTGTTCCGGCCGAAGCATTGAGGATTTAGTTGATAGCGATAGTAAACAAAGGCAGTCGGGACCATGTATTAGCTGAATTACTGTCAAATTCTCTTTATCTCACCGTCTCTATAGATTCCCTGGATTATTTATGTGATTTCGCGCGTTCTAATCCTCTCGATTTAGTGCTGCTCAGCGAGGCTGCATTTCTCGACACGCCTTCAAACGCCCTAAATAAAATTATTAAAAAGATAAAAACTCGAGCAGTTTACCAGGATATAAATATTCCTGTAGTCGCAACGCTCAGTGAAGGTCGTCACTTTTTGCCAAACGCTGATATTTCTGTCGATGACTTTATCCGCATAGGTCAGAACAATGACGATTTATTTTTGTGCTTAAAGCGTTTTGATAACATTCGAGGTTTGTTATGGACGTTTCAGAAAGAAAAAATTAATTTTTATCCAGGTCAAAAGGCGACTTCGGCCAAAGCCAATATTGCTGCAATAAAATATGATAATTGCATGATAAGTCGACTGGAATCTTTGGGATTCAACGTTTTTGAGTATTTGCCGGAAGATAAACCATCCAATGTATATGAGCAAGATCTAGCTTGTTTAGTCCTAAGCTATAATCATATATTCGCAAATATTAGAAAATATGCAAATTTTATAGATAAGCTCCCCAAAGATCTTTCTGTATTAATAGTCGGGCAGGATTTTAACAACTCTTTAGCGCTGTCGAATAAGTTAAACTGCGAATATTTTTGCTCTCAATACAGCGATTTAGAACTAAAAAAACGCATAAGTAGCCTTTCGTTGTACAGAAAGATACGTTTAAAATTATGCGATTGCTTATCGAAAAATATTGAGTTGACGTTAAGAGATCCTTTAACAGAAGCCTATAACCGACGCTTTGTTGATAATTATTCATCTCGATTCTACCCACAAAACGGCGCATTTATATGCCTTCTTGATGTTGATAATTTTAAGCGTATTAACGACAAGTACGGACATAATGTCGGAGATAAAATTCTTAGACAATTAAGTCTGACAATCACTAAATCTGTCAGAGATACGGACTTCGTTTGCCGTTATGGCGGAGATGAGTTTATTTTAATAATGCCTGATATTGATTTGAAGGAAGCAAACAAAATAGTTCAAAGAACAAAAAACAACATTTCATCGCAAAACTTTTGCCAAAATAACAACATAAATTTATCTGTTAGCTTTGGTGTCAGCCATTATATTTCTGGCAGTGAAATCCAAAATGCAATAGAAAAAGCAGATGAAGAATTGAAAAATAATAAAATGCTGCTTAAGACGCACAGTCTCGATGAAATATTAAGGACTCAGAATTCGTTTGATCATAAAAATTAAGGCTGACGCCTATAACATCGGAGGGCCGCAGAAAATTTCATATAAGATTGGGGCGCTTACTATTAAAAAACTAGACAATAGCGGCGCAGTTTTTAACAGCGTCGGCAGAAACGAAAAATCCGATTGACACTCAGCCAAAAAGCCAACTATAGTTTCAACCGTTGGAATCGTGGAAAATATTGTATGTCATCGGCGACAGCAGTCAGTTCTGTTCGTACAGCCGAATGCCTGATTTAACTAGCTTATAAAGCTGAATTATTTTAGCAATGAGAGACTTAAAATGAAAAAGCATGTACATATATTGCTGGCGGCCGTTCTTTTTTTATTGTCGGGTTGTAAAGAAGAAAATGAAAAAAATGTAATAGAATTTGCCGTCTGCGCGGACTATCCTCCGTTTGAATACTACGAGAACGGAAAAATTGTCGGTTTTGATATAGAGTTGGCGGAATTAATAGCTAAAAAGTTAGGTAAAAGAGCCGTTTTTAGAGATATGCAGTTTCTGGCGATAATAGTGTCTGTCAAAAATGAGATGGTTGATGCGGCCATTTCGGCATTGGCGGTTACAAAAAAAAGGGAAGAGAGCTGTGATTTTTCCGAAGAATACTATTCTGAGAGCTTTGCTACGGTATATAAACGAGACAATCCGGTAACACGGTCTCAGTTGGCGGAAGTGAAGATTGTTTGTCAATCGGGCAGCACTATGGAAATATGGCTTCGGAAAAATGTTCCTCATGTGTCGCTAACTACGGTTGATAATAACAATCAGGCAATAGAATCTTTGAAAGCCGGACATGTTGATTGCGTATTTATGGACGAAATTCAAGCGTCGACTTTTTGTAAAAAAAATCCCGGTCTGGCATACTCGCCCATTGCAGAGTCCGGAGACGGATATGCGATAGCTATGAAAAAAGGGGCTCATCTGAAGGAGAAAATTAACGATTCTTTGAGAAAACTTACATCAGAAGGTGAGGTGGAAAAATTGAAAAGAAAGTGGCTGACGGAATAAAGAGTGGAAAAATTAATTTCGAGTTTTTTGTGCATAGGCGCAGGATTAGCGATTACTCTGCAGCTGTTGGTCGGGAGCTTTTTGATAGGCGCGACCGTCGGATCGCTGCTATCGATACTGAGATACAGCAATATCAGCAGGATATGTACGTTTTTGATTGATCGCGCCGTTTCTGTTATAAGGGGAACCCCTTTGATTTTACAGCTGAGCCTTATATATTTTTCTGTGCCGTGTGTTCTTGGAATAAGATTAAGCGCTACATCCGCCGGTATTATTGCATTCGGCGTTAACAGTTCGGCATATATTGCCGAAATACTGAGATCTGGCATAGAAAGTCTGGCAAAGGGGCAATTTGAAGCGGCCCAAACTCTTGGAATACCAAAGTTTTACATGTGGAAAGATATTATAATGCCGCAAGTTATCGCGGACATCTTTCCTGCTCTTGTGAATGAAATCATTACTTTACTGAAAGAAACAGCATTAATCGCCACGATAGGAGGGGCTGATATTATGAGACGCTCACAAACTTTGGCTGCCGAGCGATACGAATATTTTGTGCCACTGTGCATCGCCGGAGTTTATTACTACTTGCTGGTGGCGCTTATTGAGTTTGTCGGGAAAAAAATCGAGAGCAAGCAATTGCATGTTAAAGGTTAATGACGTTTATAAGTCGTTTAACGATACAAAAGTGCTTGAGGGGATTGCCGTCGACATATCGAAATCCAAGGTATTCGGGCTGGCCGGCCCGTCCGGAAGTGGAAAATCTACGTTACTGAGATGTATGCAAGGCCTTGAAACTCCGGATCGAGGCTCGATAGAACACAATGGAAAAATGTGTTTTATGTTCCAAGATTTTCAGCTCTTTCCTCACATGACGGTTATACAGAATCTGCTGTATGCTCCGAATTTGAACAAAAAAAAACATAAAAAGCATGATAAAGAACAACAAGCAAACGCTCTAATGAGAAATTTAGGGTTGGAATCAAAAAAACACGCATATCCGAAATCATTATCCGGGGGAGAAAAACAACGCGTTGCTCTTGCCAGAAGTTTGATGATAGATCCGGAAACATTGCTATGCGATGAACCAACGTCTGGCTTAGACGTCGCTACAACAACGGATGTGGTTTTATTACTGAAATCTGTATGCGAAACCGCCGGAGTCACTATGGTGATTGCGTCACACAATTTGGATTTTTTGACGGAAATATCAGATAGAATCGTTCTGTTGAAAAGCGGAAAGATCGTCGCCGATATAGAAACTCGAATGCATGACGATCCGATAAATTACTTAAAGAAATACTATTAACGTATCGAAAATTATTCCCATTATTTAATTACGAGTTTGATATTAATTTTGTTGCTCAAGAAATATGAGAAAGGGTTTAACATCAATGAGTTTGATAAACGCTTGAAAAATTTTGACTTGTATTTAAAATATGCTGCCGATCAAACTCCAGCCATTATTCTTGGAAATTTACGTTTTGTTTGCGCGCGTGTTCTGGTAAAGCCAAGATTGGCTATGACAGTTAACCATTTCTGAGTTAATTTGTTGCAAGATTGGTTTTAATAAGGATTGACTCTATATGTCTAAGGCCTCTATGAACGATAGAGAAAAAGGCTTTTTGTGCTGTTCGTTTTGTGGCAAGAACCAACAGGAAGTAAAAAGGCTTATTGCTGGACCGGCCGTATTCATATGTGACGACTGCGTCAATGTATGCAACGAGATAATGGCCGAGGTAAAAAAGTCTTGCGCATGCGACCTCTCAAAAGGGACTAAAAAACCAAAAGAAATAAAACAGATTCTTGACAAGTATATTGTAGGCCAAGACCACGCAAAGATAATCTTATCCGTTGCGGTATATAACCATTATAAAAGGCTAGTATACAAGGATACTGTTGGCGTCGACGATTTGGAACTTAGGAAGGCTAACATCCTTATTATTGGCCCGACGGGTACCGGGAAAACGCTATTTGCTCAGACTCTGGCAAAAATCCTAGACGTACCTTTTACAATCGCGGACGCGACTACATTGACCGAGGCTGGGTATGTGGGCGAGGACGTCGAGAATATAATATTAAGACTGCTTCAAGCGTCTGACTATAACGTTGAGAAAGCTCAAAGAGGCATCGTCTACATAGATGAAATTGACAAGATTTCCAGGAAATCCGAAAATCCCTCAATTACGCGTGATGTATCCGGGGAAGGCGTACAACAGGCGCTTTTAAAACTAATGGAGGGAACTATCGCCTCGGTTCCGCCGCAAGGCGGCCGTAAACACCCTCAACAAGAGCTTTTACAAGTAAATACTCAAGACATACTGTTCATATGCGGTGGAGCGTTTACTGGTCTGGAAAAAGTTATATCGCATAGGACTAGCGCTTCTTCGATCGGATTTGGCGCGCAAATAGACAAAACGAGCGAAATGACAAGCATTAAAGTGCTTGGAAAGGTCGAGCCGGAAGATTTGCTTAAATACGGGCTTATTCCTGAATTTATTGGACGTTTACCGATTATAGCTGTGCTTTCCGATCTTGATCAAAACGCGCTGGTCGAGATATTAACCACGCCGAAGAACGCTTTAGTTAAGCAATATAAACAATTGTTCAACATGGAAAATGCCGAGCTTAATTTCACGAAAGACGCCCTAAAAGCCATTGCGAACAATGCATTAAAGATAAAGACAGGGGCGAGGGGATTATCTTCAATAATGGAAGATGCGTTACTTAAAACTATGTATGAACTGCCATCTGAGGGCAATGTGGAACGTGTTATATTTACGAAAGAATCCATATTAAGCGAAAAACGCCCTAATATTGTTTTTAAAAAGATTTCCAAAAAAGGAATCAAAAGAGCTTAGAATTACGCAGCTCAAGTTTACATGCCGGAAGGTTGTTAATTCAGGTCAGTTGAGAACAGCTTCTATTGCGTTAAAAAACTTTTCAATGCGACATCAACATACCATTAAAGCTCCGAGTATACGGGATAGTTTGATCGGAAAAATATAAATCCTTTTATAATATCTGCCGAGCTGGTTTAGTTGAGCCGCCAATTTCATACACAGAAGACGGCGATAATGTATTGGTTGTCGCAATCTTAATTGCATACGCGAAAAAGCGCTATAGAAAAACCTGCTTCATCAATATATATATCGATGAAGCAGCCTAATTGTTAAGATATAACTTTACTTATTCGAAAGAAACTTCCTCATCATCAGGGTCAGGGTCTATAACAAGTTCTTCATCTTCTTCTTCGCCTCGAACGGGAGCTAGAGAAACGCTTGTAGGTCTACGACTCGGCGACTCGTTACTCAAAAGTTGCCCAAATCCGATATCCGTTATTAGAAAATCTTCAATAGTCATCCCCAAGCCTCTGAGCCGTTCAATTATTTCATCGATTCTACCTGCGAAACGCTCGGGAATGCCGAGCTCTCTAGCTCTCTGAGCCTCGGCGTTTTGACTCGCTTCGCGCCCCATTTGCCGGAAATGTTCTAACAGAGCCACCGTCAATCTTACTGTATACCCCTGAAGACATTGGCCGCCTGTCTCTGGATTAGCCGCATCTTGAAGGGCATGCACAACAAGTGAGAAAGTTTTTTCATCGGCTATATTATTATTCAATACGCAAACTGTATTCATCATAATCATCGCTGGGTCTATGCCTGTTTCTGGATCAGTTTCCATTGCCGCATGTCCATTGTTCCAAAATTCTTTTAGAATTCCAAGCAACCTTCTACGATTGCCTTCGTCATATAATGCCCGATTTGGATCTATGGCAGCAAGGCAATTGGTCAATGTTTCTACTGCGAATGCTTCATATTTATCCTTGCTAATCCCGCGATCTTCTAGAACATCCCTAGCGTCTGCGCCATTGATCATCACTATTGCTTCGATGAGTTGCCCATGAGCGTTTGCTGCTTTCATACGTGTCGCTATATCATGTACATTTTCATCCTCTTTTGCGTCAAATGGAGCTAATAAAGAGCTCGGCGCTGCGGCGTTTGCTAAAATAGCAATCGACAACACCCCAACGAATACTAATTTGTTAACAATTTTCATTTGTTTTTCCTGACAATTACTGTATAAAATGTATAGCGTATATTTTTATATTGTCAACAAAAAATATTTACAAATACAGACGTTAGAAAAGGCAAAAATAAACAGTTGATAGTTTTTACATAAAAACTCTGTCTGTCAGCAATGTTTGACGATCTAAAATCTTTCGAGCCAGAGTTTGGCTGAATTGGCGGTAATGCAACCAGAAGCGGCGGCGACTACAGCTTGCTTAATAACGGACGAAACTACGTCCCCTGCGGCAAAAACCCCTTCGACTGACGTTTTGCCTGCTTTGTCAGATAAAATATACCCGCCATTGTCTAGGTTAAGTTTGTCGTTGAAAATGCCTGTTGCCGGCGTATAACCCACCGCGACAAAAACGCCATCCAAATTCAATGCGCTGATTTTATTGGTTTTCAAATTTTTGATTACAATGCCGGCGACTCGCTTACCTTCGATGCCAGAAATTTCTGTTACTACACTGTCCCAAACAATACTCGCGTTAGATAAACAAAATAATTTGTTTTGGTTGACCTTATCGGCCCGTAGCACATCTCTTCTGTGAATCAGAGTTACATGCTCCACAAGCCCGCTAAGATAAATCGCTTCTTCAACAGCGGTGTTACCTCCACCTATTACGGCTACCCGTTTTTTTCGAAAGAAAAACCCGTCACATGTCGCGCAATACGACACTCCTGCGCCGCGGAGAGCTTCTTCACCGGGAATGCCAAGATGCTTGGCCTTAGCTCCTGTCGCAATTATAATAGAATCCGCCAAATAGCTAACTCCGGATTCACCCTGCACGTTGAACGGCAAGCAGGAAAAATCGACATTAACGATTTCGTCATGCACCTGGGCTGCTCCAAGTTTCTTTGCTTGCGCTAACATAGCATCTGTCAGATCGGGTCCTTTTATAAAATCAGGAAATCCCGGAAAATTTTCGATTTCGGTTGTGGACGACAGTTGTCCGCCAGGCTGTGGGCCAAGCATTTGAACAGTTTCAATTCCGGCGCGCACAGCGTATATGGCAGCCGTGCATCCCGCCGGCCCAGAACCTATAATCAATAATTTGGATTTCATTTGCACACCGAACTATAGAATTTTTGATTTTCTTGGGTTATCCTAAAAGATATTCGCTTTTTTTTGAAGAAATTTGTTAAGCGCATACTCGACAAAGCGGTATTGACAATATTTTTTATTGTCGCAGTTCACATAGAATCCGAAGCCATAATCAGAGTCGGATTATCCAATTTTAGAGCCCTATTGCTCTTAAAAAATATGCCGCATAATTAAGGCTCACTTCTCTTTTTGGTATATTGCGCTTCATCACTATAGAGTGGTATGATTTTGCGCAAGATTTGCTAGAGGAAGTTGTCGCATGTCCGCAGATTCAGAAACAAAAGAACCCAAAAAAGCCGTCAAACAGCCGGAGCAAAGAGCTTTGTTCAATCAAGACGTCGCCAGTTTGCGTCCAAGAATAACAGTATTCGGCGTTGGAGGGGCCGGAGGTAACGCGGTCAACAATATGATTCGATCCAGGCTTGAGGGGATTGATTTCGTTGTCGCCAATACCGACTCGCAAGCTCTTTCCAGCTCGCTTGCAAGCATGAAAATTCAGCTGGGACCGAGCATTACTCAAGGGCTTGGGGCGGGTTCGCGTCCTGAAGTCGGCAGAGCCTCAGCAGAAGAGGCCGAGAACGACATTATGGAATGCCTTAAGGGCAGCAACATGGTGTTTATTACGGCCGGAATGGGAGGTGGAACCGGAACCGGCGCCGGGCCAGTTGTCGCAAAAATGGCTAGAGATCAGGGGATTTTGACAATTGGGGTCGTAACTAAGCCTTTTCATTTCGAAGGTATACATCGTATGCGCACGGCCGAGAAAGGAATTGACGAGCTTCAGCGATTTGTTGATACGTTAATAATAATTCCCAATCAGAATTTGTTTCGCGTAGCAAACGAAAAAACGACGTTTGTTGACGCGTTTAAGATGGCGGATGACGTTCTTCGCTCTGGAGTACAAGGCATAACAGATCTCATGGTAAGACCGGGTCTTATTAACCTTGATTTTAACGATATTTGTACAATTATGAGCGAGATGGGTAAAGCCATGATGGGAACCGGTGACGGAACCGGAGAACGTAGAGCACTTGACGCCGCAGAGGCCGCTATTTCAAATCCGTTACTTCTTGAGGTTTCAATGAAAGGCGCAAGGGCCGTGCTTATTAATATCACCGGCGGCCTTGACATGACGTTGTATGAGGTTGACGAAGCCGCTAACAGAATCAGGGAAGAAGTTGATCCGGATGCCAACATAATTTTCGGGTCTGCGTTTGATGAATCGATGCAGGGTAATATGCGTGTATCAGTAGTTGCTACAGGCATTGACGTAACTGAAACACATAATCAGCGCGCAGTTCAGGATATTCCTGCAAGTCTTTTCAGCACTAGCAGTAACGTAGAAAGCAGTGTTGCCGCTACCAATGTTGACGGCATGGATAGTGCGAAAGTTCCGGAAGAGAAGGAAGACGATTCTGGTACCGCAAACCTCGATGAAGATTCGAGCAAGCAAGGCAAAAAGAAAAGGGCTGTATCGTTTTTTGAAAAATGGGGGTTCCGGCGAAAAAAGAAAGAAAAACCTCACAGTTCCGATGAAGAGCTTCGGCCAAGCTGTGCTCGGGGAAAAGATTTGTCTTTGGGAGTCGAAGTTGACGAGCTGGACATTCCTGCTTTCTTGAGACGTAAGTAGTGTATTAATCATGGAATTCTGTTGTGAATAAGATTGGAAGAAACGCGTTTTTATGGATTATAATCGCGATATCTGTCGTTGCGTTATTTAATATATTCCAAGACAAGTCTAACGGCTTAGTAAGTGTGCCGTATAGCGATTTTCTTCAGGATATAGATCAAGGTAAGATTGCCCGAGTGGATATAAAAGGGCAAAATATTATAATAGTAAACAACGAAAGGCTGTTGTCGAGAACCTACGCTCCTTACGACCCGGATTTGATAAAAAAACTCTCATCAAAAGGAGTACAGATAAACGTCGTTCCGCGGGACGATGATCAATTTTCTTTTTTACATCTCATTCTAAGCTGGTTCCCGATGCTTTTGTTATTGGGAGGATGGTTCTTTTTCTGGAGGCAAATGCAGACCGGTGGAAACAAAGCCTTGGGGTTCGGGAAGTCCAAAGCAAAAATGCTTGGAGAAAAAGTCGTCAAAATTAAATTTGATGACGTGGCCGGAATAGATGAAGCAAAAAACGAGCTTGGCGAAATCGTTGATTTTTTGAAAGATCCAAAAAAATTTCAGCGGCTTGGCGGAAA
The DNA here is from genome assembly GCA_031268985.1 of Holosporales bacterium. Classification (GTDB taxonomy): domain Bacteria; phylum Pseudomonadota; class Alphaproteobacteria; order UBA3830; family JAIRWN01; genus JAIRWN01. Next base: position 33,504 of record JAIRWN010000031.1, on the reverse strand, counting down.
AATACCACGCGGAGTACTTCTTGTCGGCCCTCCGGGAACAGGGAAAACGCTTCTGGCGCGCGCAATCGCCGGAGAAGCCGGCGTTCCGTTTTTCAGCATATCCGGTTCCGAATTTGTTGAAATGTTTGTGGGCGTTGGCGCAAGCCGTGTGCGGGACATGTTTGAGCAAGGTAAACGTAATGCGCCGTGTATAATCTTTATTGACGAAATTGACGCAGTTGGCCGTCACAGAGGGTTTGGTTTGGGCGGAGGCAACGATGAAAGAGAGCAAACGTTAAACCAGCTGCTTGTTGAAATGGACGGCTTTGAGGACAATACCGGGGTCATAATAATAGCGGCGACCAACAGGCCAGACGTGTTAGATCCGGCTCTGCTCAGGCCGGGCAGATTTGGTCGTCAGATTGTTGTTCTCAATCCAGACCTGAATGGACGAGAAAAGATTTTGAAAGTGCACTCCAAGAAGGTGATTTTATCCGACGATGTGGATCTTATGGTAATCGCCCGAGGTACGCCGGGTTTTTCAGGCGCGGACTTGGCGAATTTGGTAAATGAGGCCACGTTACTTGCGGCCAGAAGGGGAAAACGGCAAGTGAGCATGTCGGAATTCGAAGCGGCGAAAGATAAAGTTTTGATGGGGATAGAACGCAGGTCTATGGTAATGTCCGCCGAAGAAAAGCGTTTAACGGCTTATCACGAAGCTGGACACGCCGTGGTCGCGCTTCATATGGATGATTCTGACCCCATACATAAGGCAACTATTATCCCACGGGGTAGAGCATTGGGAATGGTCATGCGCTTGCCAGAAAGCGACAGAATATCCGTATCAAGAGACAAGCTGGAGGCTGACCTATGTGTTGCTATGGGCGGAAGAATTGCTGAAGAATTAACGTTCGGCTATGGCAAAATTACAACTGGAGCTTCTTCTGATATAAAACAAGCCACAGATATAGCAAAAAGGATGATCATTGAGTGGGGGATGGGTAATCTTGGATTTTTGTCCTATGCCGAATCGTCTCAAGACGTGTTCCTCGGACATTCGATGTCAAACTCTCGCCAGATATCCGAGGCAACCGCCCAGAAAATTGACTCTGAGGTTCGTAGCGTCGTCGACAGGCTTTATAAAAAATCGTATGACCTACTGAAAGATAACGTTAAGCAATTGCATATAATTGCAAAAGGACTTATTGATTATGAAACGCTAAGCGGAGATGAAATAAAAGCGATTTTACGTGGCGAATCTCTTAATCGAACTGTGCCTGTGGAGGACAAGGATAAGCCAAGTAAAGGTGAACGTCTTAATTTTCCAACTTCCAAGGCCAAAAAGACGCCCAAAAGTTCGGTCAAAAAAGCAGATTCAAGCAAACGCAAATCCAAAAGTAGCTTTAGCCCGGAATTCGCTTAAGTGCTTTCTTGCGGTGAAAGAAACATTTTTGGAACTGATGGGGTCCGAGGAAAAGTAGGGGAATGGCCGATCTCATTGGCTGGTTGTACACAGATAGCCCGCTCAATTGTACTTTCTGAAGCGTTAGGGCAAATCAGTCGCGTTTTTATTGGCAAAGATACCAGAGCCTCTGGCGGTATGCTTGAGAACGGGCTTATTGAAGGTTTTTCTTCTTTTAATATCGAAGTAATTTGTGGCGGCGTACTGCCAACACCGGCGGTTTCTTTCCTTACTAGGGATTTGGGGTTTGATTGCGGTATATCGATAACCGCTTCGCACAATCTCTGTCGCGACAATGGGGTCAAAATATTCACCCGAGAAGGAAAAAAACTTTCGGATGAGCATATAGTTAAAATCAATGCTTGCTTAGAGTATGCGCCAACAAACAATGACTATGAACAAAGCTCTAAAAAAATTGAACCGGCAGTTGAAATATACTACCAAGTCTATAAAAAGGCTTTATTAAGCGAGCTCGGGGGCGACTTTTCCTTAAATGGAATGTATATAGCCTTAGACTGCGCGAATGGAGCTAATTTTGAGATTGCGCCCAGGCTTTTCAAAGACTTGGGCGCGAAAATAATAGTTGCCGGCTGCAGTCCGGATGGCAAAAACATAAATGCAAGTTTTGGAGCGACATGTCCTCAGACTTTGATCGACCTTGTTTTGCTCAACAAGGCAGATGTAGGAATCTCCTTTGACGGCGATGGCGACCGCCTGATAATGTGCGACGAGACTGGGCGTATAATAGATGGCGACGCTATCGTCGCAACGCTCGCCCTAAACATGTTGAAAGATGGCACTCTGAATGGACGCAATGTAGTCCTGACAACTATGTCCAACCTTGGCGCAGAGGTTTTCCTGTCTGAACGGGGGATTAAAGTGTATCGAAGCGATGTGGGGGATAGGTCTGTTGCTCAAATGATGGCAAACAAAAAATCGGCGCTCGGAGGCGAACAGTCCGGACATATAATCGTCGGCAGCCAAACACCCACAGGGGACGGCATCCTGTCGGCCTTGCACATGCTTAAAATTATAAAAAAAGCCTCGGTAGCGAGCAAAGCATGTCATCTATTTAATCCATATCCTCAACTGTTGCAAAATATATGTGCAGACAGATCTTTACTGAACGAGCAGCACATCAAATTGGAACTTGCTAAATTGGTTGACCAGGCTGAATCAATAGGGTGTCGACTCTTGGTGAGGCCTTCAGGTACCGAGCCGCTTATAAGATTAATGGTCGAAGGCAGGAACACAAATTCCGTCAAGCGCATTATGGCGGATGTATCAAATCTTTTAGCCGGTTAATACGTCAGTTTTTGTAAAGCAAATATACCTTCAAGTAGTTTGCGGTTAAAGATATAAAAATTTAATTAAATTTTAACGAATTTTACCTACTTTGCTGGCAGGTATTTTTTGGAATGGTATTAATGTATAACAAACGGCCTGTAAGTAAGTTTTTAGTGATATTAACAATAGTTCTGATTCCTATTTTTGCAATTGCTCAGCAGCCGCAAGTTGATGATCAAGCCCAACAGTCTGAAAATGACCAGAATCCCAATGACGACAGCCATCGCGATGAAGTTGTAACGACAAAAATTGGCGGACAGCTTCAAGGAATGGGCTTTTTTGGCGTCGGTGGCTTGGAAAAAAACACTACTCAACAACAGAATGTTTATTTCATTACGTCTGGAGGTATTGATATAAACGCTACAGGCGCATCGCGTAATGGCTTGCTATATGGCGCAACAATATCTTTAGGCGTAGATGCCGGCCAATCAGCGACCAGCGTTTCAACCGCCTACATTAACTTAGGCAACAACTGCTATGGTACTGCAAAAATTGGAACCCTGTCCAGCTCTGCGGCGAGTGAGCTGTCCATTGACGGGATTTCTGCTATACTGGGCGGACAAGAGGGGGTTGCTGGATACCTTGGCGGCGCGTGTACAACTTGTATAGGAACGAATACCTCACCGTATATGCCGTATGAGATACAAGGAGCATCGACAATATCGTACTCAACGCCCAGCGTTAAAGGATTTACCGTTGGAATTTCTTATACACCCCATAATAAGATGGCCGGTTCCAAAGGTAAAGCCGATACCGCCGGAGTGGCTTGGCAATACGATGATGGGAGCGCAATACCTGTTGCCGGTAATAACTTATATCCAACTGTGAAAAACATGTTTGCAGGAGGGGTACAATATGATTATTCCGACGACGTCTGGCATACGACTGTTTCTCTGGTTGGCTGGAATGGACAAGATTCTCTTTGGAGTGATGGCAGCACAATATCACAAGCAAATAAGGCAAAGAAGCTTATGGCTTATCAAACAGGAGCGACCTTTGGGTATAAGGATTGGACATGCGGTATAGGTTTTTTGAATCTTGGAGATTCTTTGCTTAATACCACCCTAAGCGAACAAGACGGATCAATGTCGGGCTCTGATGCCGGCAAAGTGTATACTATCGGAGTGTCGTATGTTTTTGATAAGTGGAAATTCGCGACCGCATATATGTACACAGTCACTGGGTTTGGCAGATCGCAAAAAGCAACTTGCCATGCGTTCTCATATACGGTTGATTATAATTATGTGAGCGGCCTAGCTTTTTACGGAGAGTTTAATCATATAAACACAAAGACCTGCGAGGCAGCATTAAGGTACAATGAGGCTTTTACAACGAATAAAGATGCATCATCCAAAATGGAAACACATGGCTCATTTATTGTGTTTGGAACAAGACTTTCTTTCTAAATAAATTAAAAGTGCTGAGAAAGTTGTCCTTCGGTTAAAAGAAGTAATCTAACAACTCAGCTGATCTTAAATCTGGAAAACTACGCGAGAGTCAAAAAGTTTTTTATAATTTTGATTCCGACGGGTCCGCTTTTTTCCGGATGGAATTGGCAGCCATGGATGTTGTTCAGCCGGACAACAGCAGGAATACTAGTGTTTTCATAAACGCATTGCGCTATACAGAGCTGCTTATCGCGAAGATCGACGTAAAAAGAATGGGCAAAATAAACAAACTCTCCCGGTTGAATACCCTTTAAAATACCATTGTCCCAAGATTCTTTGTTTTGCTCATTGACAATTGCGTTCCAGCCAATATGGGGAATTTTAACCGAATTCCTCAAATTATTTACGGAAGGAATTTGTTTCACTCTGCCTGGTATGATATTAATTCCCACATGTTCGCCGAATTCTTCGCCAATACTCATAAATAATTGCATCCCTAAGCAAATACCCAGGATAGGACGACCTCCGCGGGCGAATTCTCGTAATGCGCCGATCATACCTCGTTTTGCAAGTTCCTGCATACCAGACGCAAAAGCGCCAACTCCCGGGAAAACTAATCGTTCAGCTGAAATAATATCATCGGGCAGCGCCGCTATATTTACTTTAGCGCCGCAATGTTCCAGCATCCGATGAACGCTAAGCATATTTCCCAATCCGTAATCGACAAGAGTCGCTTGTGTTGACATGCTAAAATATTTCTCGAACCGGAACTTTTTGACCGCTGAGGTGTTTACGAATACTGGAGATGGTTAGTTTTTCATAATGAAGTACGTGCGCCATTGCTACAGCATCTGGATGGGTTTTCTCTATAAGATCAGTCAAATGAACCATATTTCCCATACCTCCACACGCTATTACAGGAACAGATACAGCCGCAGTAACTGCTTGAACAAGTTTCAAATCAAACCCTTTCGCTGTTCCTTCTTGATCGACTGACGTCAATAATATTTCGCCAACCCCTAACGAGCAAGCCTGTTGCGCCCATTCCAAAACATTTTTACCGCTTTTCTCTCGCCCATTGTCATAATATGCCGTCCAATTGCTATTTGATTCACGCTTTGCTTCTATTGACAGAACGACGCACTGCGCGCCAAAAGCGTCGCTGATTTCGTGCAAAATTTCAGGTCTTTTCAAGGCGGCAGTGTTTACGGCGATTTTATCGGCTCCAGCTCTTAAAAGCGCTGCCGCGTCGCTGAGGGTTCTGACTCCACCGCCAACTGTAACAGGAATAAACACATCCTTTGTTGTTTCTTTGACAATATCAAGCAGATTGTTGCGTTCATAAAGACTTGCGACAATATCCATATAAAGAATCTCGTCAATTCCGTCAACATAATAACGCTGAGCCAGAATATTCGGATTACCTATTTTCCTCAGTCCTTCAAGCTGGACGCCTTTGACAACATTCGGCCCTTTTACGTCCAGTCTAGCAATAAGACGGAAAGGTCTCATTACGAGTCTAACCGTTGAAAACGGAATGGCGCAAACGCCATTCTCCATCCTCCCTTTTCCAAAGGTGCGGGGAACGAAAATTATCACAAAGCCTCATAAAATATTCCTTATCCATTATGGGCTGCTCAAACATAGTAGACGCGATTGGGTATTCCTCAAGAGTAATGCTTAAATAACGGAAAATCTCATCCATAAAGCGTTCAGGCCATTCTCCATCAAATTTTTTGACCAATGCGACGCCTTCTTCCCGGTTAATGTCACCATTTCTTATTTCCTGAGCCGCATCGTAAGTCGCTCGTCCGATACCAAATTTTATATAAGTCGTATAAAAATGATAATCGTCTATTCTGTCATCAATACTGCTATATTTGCTGTACGTGCCAGGTGTTCGTTCCGGTGAAGGCTTGAAGCCGCCATTTTCAACAGCATAGTAAAAACATCCCTGCGGATGCCAACGTAAATAATAACCCAAATGATGTACCTCAATTTTTTTAGTATTCATTTCTTCAAGTTTTATTGGAAAATAAATAGAAAGATCTCCTTGCGTTAATCCGAAATCGTTCAATAGCTGATCGACTGATACGCCGCTCAAATATATTTGACTAAAATCGTCGGCTACAAAATACCTAAAGTCACGTTGTGCTGTTGTCACCTCAGAAATAGGACTATTGTATTCGGACTCGTGTTCACCATAAAAAACAAGAGGAATACCAAGCTCAGCAGCAACCTTAGACGGAAAACATCTTTGCCCTAACGCGAAAGGTTGAAATGGATGCAGTAACTTGTCTAACGCTAACCTAGTTAATAAACGGTGAACACGCGGATTTGGAGTATATAAAACATTACTAAATCCTGCATTGAGCCAAGACCGGAAATTATGCCATCCCCACTCGGTATAAATATGCGGAGCCCATGTTACGGTCAACGGATGCATATGATACTTGTATTTGAGTATATGCGCCGCATAAAAGCTATCCTTTCCGCCCGATCCTGGAACTATACAGTCATATGAGCCATCTTTGCTTCGAAAACGATCGCAAAGCTCTTTTAGTTCCAGCTCACGATCATTCCAGGATATTTCATTTGCCTTTTGTTCCGCAATGAGACATGGGCTACAAACCCCTTTTTCACTGAAATCCACTCCCTGCTTTTTAGATGTGGCTAAATTTTTAAATTCCGAAACACCGATTGGTCTCTGATTAGAAAGAGTACATTTTTTACAAAACTTTACGTCCTTGGGCAGTCCATATTTTGTCGCAGGATCTGGATTCGTAGAATCAAACTGACTATAGTCAATCTTGGACGGATAGCCAATAACGGGCGCGGACATAACAACCCCATAAACAAACACCAATAAGTCTTAAATTTACTGCAATTCGACAGATATTTCAAGCGCGATAAATACAATGTTTCCTATTTCTACAGACAACATACCGTGCTTTAACCTGGATTTTGTTTGCTTGACTAAAAATTTCAGAAGAAGTATTACAAATCCCATTCGCGATCCTTTTAAGGACAAAGCAAAATATTTAAATGCGCCAAAGAGCCGAGAAGCGCTATTTTTCGCGAAAGGTGATTCTGCCTTTAGTAAGATCGTAAGGAGTCATTTCCACTTGCACTTTGTCGCCAGCAAGCACTTTTATTCTATTTTTCCTCATGCGTCCAGAAGCATGAGCCAGAATCGTATGTCCGTTTTCTAACTTCACGCGAAACATCGTGTTTGGAAGAACTTCCACAATTTCGCCGACAAACTCAATTAAGTCATCTTTTGACACTTACAAAAACTCCACAACCATATTGCCCGTATAATACAATTTATACGGTAATAAAGTTACACAACACTTCCCCACTTATAAGCCATTAGCAATAGTTATGTTGCCTGCAAATCACATTTGCTGAGACAACCGTAACCCATGATATGCATGTTTCTTACGTGAAATCACAGTAGAGAGATAATAAATCTAATTTTGAGTCACTTTTTTATCGAAACGTTCAAACATTCCGGCTAAAACGCCCATATAGCAAAAGAAAGCAATATTATCGTTTAAGTCGCCAGATTTAAGCGCGTTAGCAAAACAGAATAAAAATACACATAAAAACGTTTGCATAAGTGGGAGCGATCGCAGCTTTTCTGCAGTAAATCTCGAAAAGATCACAATTAATATTGAAAAAAACAGCACTAACCCGACTAAGCCGGTTTCGGAAGCTATTTCTAAGAATATGTTATGAGGATGGCATTCCATGTCGCCCAAACCATGGTGATAAGGCCAACCGCCAAAGCCTACGCCAATCAGACAGTGTTCAAGAAACATTGTCCATGCGCTTTTATAGTATTTCAACCTTAGCAGGATCGATTCATCATTCTGTAAGTAGTCATACCTAATTCTCTCGACAAAAGCCGACTGTTTTTCCATTTTAAACATTAGTTCTATCAACAAATAAAAAACGCCGAAGGCAAAAATAAAGACAAAAACGCGCTTTAGCATAGATTTAGTAATTGCTGGACTGGTTGTAAGCGACTTTAACCAAATCATAGCAATTAACGCAACCAAACCGGAGAGCACTGGCCCCCTGCCGCCAAGGTTCAGTTGCATATAAATCATGCAAGTAAGCAGCATTAGCTCTGCCCAGTAGCTTGCCCCAATATTTTTATTGCCAACAAATCTAGAAAGTAAAATGCCGGTTAGCGTTATTATGCCTATTCCTATGGTTTGTCCGGCGACCAGGTAATTATTGTCCAACACATTATTAAGCGCCATTCTTGTACCAATTTGCGTAAGGAAAACTCGAAGTGCTTCAAAATTTATTGCAGCGGCAAAAACCAACGTTAAGCGCATGAATCTGTACAAACGCTCTTGCGACCGGCCGATAATAAGATATGAAATAAAAAATGCAGGCATTGTGTATATCAGAAAACATAAGAATTTGCTGTAAGGATACTCTTTTATCGGCAAACCAAATGCCCGGTAGCAGCACCATCCTGCAAACGCAAGAAATAACAATTTTAAAATTTTTGAACGATTGTCGCTTCTTAGTCTTTGCCGATATTCTTTTACCGTGAGATAACAACCGCAGGGCAAAACCAACATCGAAAGTAGCAATGTCAAGTCCAGCTCTATCCAAATCGTTAAAGCGTTTTTATACTGAGGCGAAAACAAGAACAATACAAAGATCAGCTCAAAAAATCCGCGAACAACTACTTTCATATTCTTGTTAAACATATAATAAGCTCATCAAGAATAAGGTTAAATTTTGTGCAAAAAATCTTCGCCGTTGCAAGGTAGAACATCGCGCGATGACTTTGATTACACAGCCTAAACTTAAGTAAACAGGTGGCCTAAAGGAAACCGCCAATATATGATCAGGCCAACAAAACCAATTACAGCAGATATTAGCAAGCACAAACTGCACAATTTTGTGCGTTGCAAAAAAAAGAACCCCTTTCGCAAATTCGCAAAAGGGGACAGGAGAAAAAAATGAACTTATTCTACAACAGTGATTGATACGCGATTCTGGCGCCAGAACTCTTCTTTAGTGTCCTCTGAATTAGCGCCTCTAACCTCGATTGGCTTGTCCTTACCGTAAGAAACAACAGTAATCAACCTTGCCGGAACTCCATGAGCAACGAGAAAATTCCTAACAGAGCTTGCTCTACGCTCTCCAAGGGCCAAGTTATACTCTCTCGTGCCGCGCTCATCGCAACGACCCTCAACAGCAACGCGAACATTTTTAGACTTTTTGTTCTGCATTAGCCACTCAACTTGACGAACCAAAGTAGCCTGCGACTCATGAGTCAAAGACGAACTGTCGAACTCAAAGAACACTCGGTCACCTGCGGTCGCAACGAAACTGGCGTCATTGGTACTCGCCCCTTTTGCAAACACAGCAGAGCCACCATCTGCAACACCCTCATCTCTTTTGTCAGATTGGCATCCGATCAACAAAGACGCTGCCAACAAAAGACTTACACTACAATATCTCATAATCAAAACTCCTTTTGCCGATCTAAAGGAGACTCTATCGAGAAAATATTACCAAAACAATAACAAAAGACTGCCTTTGCAGTGAGTGGCCGCTTTTCTCTTACCATATGTTGCAATAAAAACACACTACTAAGCCAAACATATAAATGACGCCATGCGACGCTGGGCCGGCTATATCAGCTTTACAACGGCTATTCTTTTTTTCCCTGCGGACAGCCGTAAAGTAGAATTTTCGTCGAAGTGCTCGTCTTTGATGATAAGGATATCGTCCAAGACAGGCTGATCATTGAGGTATGCGCCCTTCCCTTTTATCAGGCGACGCGCCTCACTTCTGCTGGAGACCAAGCAGGTCTTTACAAAGAGGTCGACTATCGACTCACGACCGATGGTGGACTCTCGCTCCATTTCATATATCGGGCCGCTGAGAAGCTCGCCGGCTGTTATCATAGCCCCTTCACCAAAAAGGCTTTGCGTTGTAGTTCTTACAGTCTCAAGAGTTTCACGGCCATGAGTAAGCCTTGTGATTTCGTCTGCCAGAATTATTTTCGCATCATTTAGACTTTGCCCTTGAAGCTGTTCTAAGCGGCAAATCTCATCAAGCGGAAGGTCGGTAAACAAACGTAAAAACCGACCCACATCACGATCGTCGACGTTACGCCAATATTGCCAAAAATCATAAGGGGAAAGCTTGTCTGCACACAGCCAAACCGCCCCATCTGCGCTTTTGCCCATCTTCTTGCCGTCGCTAGTAGAAAGCAGCGGAGTGGTCAACCCGTAAACATTTGTAGATCTTGCGCGGCGGATCAAATCAGTCCCGCACACAATATTCCCCCATTGATCAGAACCTCCAATTTGTAGCTTACAAGAGTGCCGATCAAACAATTCAAGGAAATCGTATGCTTGCATGATCATATAATTAAACTCAAGCAAACTTAGCGGCTGCTCGCGCTCTAATCTAGATTTGACAGTATCAAATGTAAGCATTCTGTTGACAGAAAAATATCGACCGGTGCCCTTCAAGAAATGGATATAACTCAGCTTATCCAGCCAATCTGCGTTGTTTACCAGTAGCGCGTTGCCCAACTCGTCGCCAAACTGTATATATGGCTCAAGGCATTTTCTAAGACCATCCGTATTATATGCGATTTCCTGATCGGTAAGCGTAGGCCTAGCATTGTCGCGTCCGGAAGGGTCGCCGATCTTCGTTGTCGCACCCCCTATAAGAAGTACGGGCCTGTGCCCATGTTTTTGGAGCAGTCTAAGCATCAAAATCTGAACAAGATGCCCCACATGAAAGCTGTCAGCTGTGGCGTCACAGCCAATGTAAAATGTCACCTTTTCTTTTGATAAAAGTTCATCCAACCCATCAATATCGGTGCACTGATAAACGAACCCGCGCTCGTAGGCTTCTTGTAAAAACGAAGAGCTAAAATTACGAGACATTGGCGGTCTTTCCCTGTTTTAATTGTGCTTTGGCGACGACTAGCTCACGCAACAGATATTCTTTTACGCGGTCGGCAAGTATATCCAACTTTCCACTAAAAAAATGGTCTGCGTTTTCCATAACCACATAGTCCAGAACCACTCTTTTTTGAGAGTGTATTTTGTTTACCAATTTCGTTACATCTTCGACAGAGACGATATTGTCGTCTGCACCCTGAATGATAATTCCGGATGCCGGACAAGGAGCCAAGAAATTAAAATCGTAGAGATTTGCCGGGGGGGCAGCGGTAACAAAATTTCTGATTTCCGGGCGACGCATAAGTATTTGCATGGCTATCCACCCACCAAAAGAAAAACCGCTTACCCAAAGGTCGCGTTGGCCAGGATTAATCATTTGAATCCAATCCAAAGCTGCTGTTGCATCAATAATTTCTCCATCACCCTTCCCGCATTCTCCTTCAGACCTTCCAACGCCACGAAAGTTGAATCTGACAACTGAGAATCCGGAATCGGCGAACGCCCTGTATAATGTGAAAACTACTTTGTTATTCATGGTGCCGCCATGCTGGGGATGCGGATGCAAAACTATCGCCAAGGGAGCGGACGGCGAAGGATTATGGTGATATACACCCTCAATCCGGCCGCATGGCCCGTCAAAAATTACCTCTGGCATTTATAATCTCCCTATATTAATTTAGGCTGATATAAAAAACGCAACTACTAACTACGCTTGAGAATACTACATTTATCCGTTAAAAACAATCGGCATGAAGAAAATTTATCTTGACAATCAAGCTACAACTCGGTGCGATCCTCGCGTTGTGGAGGCTATGATCCCCTATTTTTGCGAGGACTATGGCAACCCAACGTCAGATCATGAATTTGGATATCAAGCCAGTACGGCAGTAGAAAAAGCTCGGGAACAAGTTGCCAAAATTATCGGAGCGCAAGGAAAAGATATAGTATTTACCTCGGGAGCGACTATTGCCGCAAATACCGCTATTATTGGCTGTGCAAGATTTTATGAACGGGATAAAAACCATATCATAACTTCCTCTATCGAGCACAAATGCGTGTTGGAGTCATGTAAGTTTCTTCATGAAAATGGCTTTGAAATCAGTTACATAGACCCGGATTCTGACGGTATTGTATCACCGAATTCAATAAGCCGCCTTATTAACGATAAGACCGTAATAGTATCCGTAATGGCGGTGAATAATGAAATAGGAACAATTCAGCCAATACGCGAAATTGGTGAAATTTGCCGGTCGAGAGGTGTGATTTTCCATACTGACGCCGCTCAAGCGGTGGGAAAGATTGATATAGACGTCGTAAAGGACAATATAGCAATACTAACCTTGTCCGGACATAAGATGTATGGGCCCAAAGGAATTGGCGCCATGTATATCAGATCGATCCCAAAGATAAGAGTCAATCCTTTAATCTTCGGCGGAGGACAGGAACGCAAACTTGCTCCGGGAACAATACCCGTTCCGCTTTGTGTTGGACTTGGAAAAGCGTGCGAACTTATTCGCGAAGAAATGCACGAAGTTAATCAGAAAATAGAGAGCATAAAATCCATGTTTTTCGAGCATATTACGCAAAATCTTACGCAAATATATCTTAATGGCCATAAAAACAGACGAGTCCCTCATAATTTGAACATTTCTTTTGCCGGAGTGGAAGGTGAAAGCCTTATGATGTCGATGCCAGGGATTGCAATTTCGTCCGGATCGGCATGCACTTCTGATACTCTGGAGCCATCTCACGTCCTTAAAGCAATTGGGATTAGAGACGATTTAGTTCATACGGCAATAAGATTTGGTTTTGGAAGGTTTACCACTGAAAGCGAAGCTGCATATGTAGCCGAAAAAATAGTAGAAAATGTAAGAAAGCTCAGATCTATGAGTCCGACATGGAATGAAAGTTAGTATTTTTGCTTAGTTTTTTTGTTAATTCTGGAAAAATTTAACTTTCTAGTGTAAAATGTTCGATTAAGGTAGGGCTTGCAGCAATTAAGAATATGGGAAATAACAGAACATTCGAAAGCTTTGTAGGCTTTGCTGTAGTCCTAATAACGATCTTTTTCTCACTGTATGCGTTTAATTATTCAAAATTAAAGCACGAAGACGGATACGTTTTATTCGCTAATTTTGATCGAATCGATGGAATAAATGTAGGAAGCGAATTGCGAATTGGAGGCATAAAGGTTGGTAACGTTATAAAAATAGAACTTGATCAAAAAAGTTATTTGGTCAAAGTTTCGCTCCTTGTAAAGAAAGATATTACCCTACCGAAAGACACTATTGCTAAAGTGGAGACGGATGGACTTCTGGGCGGCAAATACCTAAGTTTAGATCCAGGGGCGGAAGACAGTATGTTAAAACCAGGAGACGAAATATCCAGAACGCAAGGAAGTATCACTCTTGAGTCGCTCATAGGTAAGTTCTTGCTTTTTTCAAGCGGATCTGAGAAAAAAGCAAGCAACTGACACAATAGTTTGCGTATGCTAAGAAAAAGTTGTTATCTGTGTTTGTTTGCGCTTCTTGTTGAATTTGTCCAAATTGTTCAAGCCGATAGCGAACGCTGTTTTGAAACAGTAAAATATATTCAAGTTGAACATGCCACGTTGCTAATCTTGGACAGAATCAGCAGCCATGCGCGCAAAGTCAATCTCGATGTTGGTTCTCCAAAGATATTTGGTCGCTTAAAAATCGTTTTAAAAAAAGCATTTAAAAATTCTCCCGAATTTCCGCCAGAGTCCGTAGTTTTCTTAGAGGTGTTCGATAAAATCCCCAAACAAAATTGCACAAAAGCAGTTGAATATGAAGAACGGTCGGAAATGCCCGTGTTCAGCGGCTGGATATACGCCTCTTTACCATCAGCAAACGTTTTTGAACACCCTATGTACAATATCAAAGTCATCGAATGCTTCTGACAAGCGTCAAAATCAGAAATGAATTATTCCCCAGTTTCAATGTTCTGCAGCAGCAGTTTTATGCTTTTTTCAAAATCAAGCAGCAGAAAAATTTTTTCTTTAGCGTATATAACTCCAGAAGAAACAGCTGTAACTGACGGATCTATACTGTTTGGAACCGGTTCAATCTCGTTTGTTTTAATGTCCATAAATTCGCCAATCTCGTCGACCGCTAAGCTGAACAGCTCTGAATTTAAGTCGAAAACTATATTGTATAAACGATTATGCGGTTGGTTGTTTGCATTTATAATGTTTTCTATATCCAAAACAGTTACGATATTTCCCCTCAAGTTAACAATTCCGCTTATTCCATAGGCAGCCAACGGGACTTCATTGTATTCTCTTTTCCCTAATACATCGCGCATAAAAACCACGTCGATCGCCATAAGTAATTCACTTATACGGAAAGTCATTATTTGCTTAGTGTTACACTGCATTAATCTCCTCCCGGGCTTTGTCGCGAAGCGATTAGATTAATTAGCGACTGTAAAATTGTTTGTTTGTTTTTTGTTGGTATATATCTCAGTATTCCAGCTTTAATTCCAAGAGCTACATCCTGTTTGCTGGCATTTAAAAACAACTTTACCAAAGGGACGGGGTTTAGTTTTGGTATGCCAGTTTTTATTTTTTGCGCTACTTCCAGGCAATTAGATTGATTAATGTACTCGCCAATTATAATAACTTCGGGCAACTCTCCCGAGTATTCATGTATATCAGTAGCGCATGTCATGTCGAAGTTTTCCCTCAGAACTTCTTGCAAGTCAGAAATTTCTTTGTTGTTTGAGCTGATTAATAAAATTTTTTTTAGCTTGGTTTTTGTGTTACGTGTTGCAACATTGTTTCCGGAAGGAATAGCTTTAAAATCCTTAATATTAAGGTAATAATCGCTGTCCAATACGTCGGTGGTTATACCGTCTATAACCGCGCTTCCAAGATAGCCATTCTTTCGAGAAATCTGTTGTATTTCCAAGTCCGCATCGATAATATCGATCACTTCCGGTGTAGCAAACGCCACGCCAATGTTGTCTTTTTGCAAGATTATCAGGAACAAAAAGCTATTATTCGTCTCCCCATCAAAAACAACCGGAATGATAACATTGTTATGTTGAACGACATAGCCATTGACCGAGTTTTCGATTGCGCTCTTTCTGACTTTTTCCATGCGCGAAATGTTTTTTAAGTCAACCGCATTGGTTTCTCCGTTAAAGTTTTTAAAAAGAAGTATAGGAACAAGTTTTTTGTCGTTAAAAATTTCGACGCTTTGAACATCTTTCGTATCGCCAATAGAAGCCCGTTTTGCTATACTGTTTGGATCAATAACCATAACAACGCGTCCGTCGCCAAGTATGGCGCTTCCGGAAAAAACTTTTATTCCCTTCAAAACCGATCCAGGAGGCCTTAGGACGATTTCTTCTGTGTCCAGCAAGTTGTCAACCATAAGACCGAAGACGCTGTGGGTTATCTGCAAAATCAGTATGTACCCTTCCTTTTTTGAAGGCGAGAGATTAAGAACATCTTGAATGCTTACTAATGGCAACATTTCACCGCGCAAGACAAGGACTTTAGCGCCGTCAATGTGACTGATTTTGTGTTTTTTCCCGGCGTTGCCAAACAAAATTTCAAGGACGTTTGTTTGCGGCACTGCAAATATGTCGTTGTTGCATTCTACAATAAGTACAGGAGCAATTGCCAAAGTAAGAGGAATTTTTATTTTTATTATTGAGCCTTTTCCTGGCGAAGATATAAGGTCTATAGCTCCGTTGACTTTATTTATGTTGGTCATTACTACATCCATGCCAACCCCCCGACCAGAAACGTCAGATACTTCTGCTGCTGTCGATACGCCGCTTTTGAATATATATTGATTGATCTGGTCGTCTGTAAGTTTCTCGAGATCCTTTTGTGTCAGGGTTCCTTTCGTAAGAAGTTTTTCTTTAAGTTTTGCAGTGTTAATTCCCGCTCCGTCGTCAGAGATTTCTACAATGACATGGCCGCTTTCGTGATAGGCATTTAGAGTAATTGTTCCAACGGCGTCTTTACCGACGCTTTTCCTGACGTCAGGAGATTCAATTCCGTGATCTATACTGTTTCTGATGATATGGACAAAAGGATCGGCTATCAGCTCCAAAACTTGCCTGTCCAGCTCCGTATCCTCGCCAATCATCTTAAGGTCTATTTGTTTGCCCAGCTTGTTGGCTAAGTCTCTTACAATTCTTGCAAGTTTAGTCCATGCGGTTTTTACAGGCTGCATTCTGACTTTCATTATCGTTTCTTGAATGTTTGTCGTTATTTTATTAAGTCTGCCAAGCGGACAAGCAAAGGCGCTGTTTTCTTGCGATTTTAAAATCTGAAGAAGTTGATTTCTTATTAGAACAAGCTCGCTTGTAATATTCATCATATCCTCAAGCGTACTGAGCTTTACCCTTATACTGTTTGTTCCGTTGCTTGAAGCTGCAGAGCGGTCTGTACCCCCGGATTCTTTCGGCGTCGAAGGCTCTAGCGTTTGAGCAGTTTGTTGGACTGCAATCTGGTCAGGCAATTCAGCATATTGACCAAGTTTGGCTAAAAGATCGACAAATTCCTGCTCAGGCTCGGCCCTGTTAGCTGCGATATATTCAAGTATTTGTTTTACAGAATCTATCACCTTGAGTATCAAAGACACCAAAGATGTATCGACCGTCAATTTTCCTTCGCGAACTTTGGATAGAACGCTCTCAGCTGCATGAGCAAGACGTTGAAGCCGGGAAAACCCCAAGGCTCCGCCTGATCCCTTGATAGTATGGAAGTTGCGAAATACTTCGTTAAGGATTTCCGGATTGTTGGGTTGTTTCTCTAAATCAAGTAATGTCCCCCCAAGGATATTCAGGTTTTCATTGGTTTCTTCCAAAAATTCATCGATCAAATCATCCATTTAAATCAATCTTCTTTAAGATCCTTAAGATCGCGATATAAATCTAAAGCTGTTGGGTTTTTAAGGGATTCTTTGTTTTTCACTTCGCTCCCCTGAATCACGGATTTAACAGCAATTTCAGAAATTTTATCATTCTTAGTATAGGGAATTTCTTCAACTTGGATTATTTTGGAAGGCACATGTCTTGGCGTCGCATTGATACGGATTTGTGTGCAAATCTTTTTCTTTAAACCTTCGTCTAACGTAAGGCCATCCTTCAAAACCACGAACAGTATTATTCTTTCATCATTATTCCATTGCTGCCCAACCGCTATGCTTTCAAGCACTTCTTCAACTTTTTGAACTTGCGCGTAAATTTCAGCTGTGCCGATTCGCACCCCGCTTGGTTTCAACACTGTATCCGCGCGACCGGAAATGATCGCTCCATTGCGATCGGTGATTTCTATCCAATCTCCATGAGACCACACGCCGGGAAACTCCTGATAATAGGCCTTATCGTATTTTTGATCGCCCTCATCTTTCCAGAATCTAAGCGGCTTTGATGCAAATGGAGCAGTACAAACAAGTTCTCCCTGCTGATTTTTTGTCAAGGGTTTGCCTTCATCATTGAATACCTCAACCTTCATCCCAAGCCCAATCCCCTGCATTTCACCGGCATATACCGGAGAAATGGGATTGCCAATTATGAAGCACGATATAAGGTCTGTTCCTCCTGAAAAAACATTCAAATGAACGTCTTGCTTAACGTCTTTGTATACATACGAAAACGCTTCCAGGGACAGGGGCGATCCTGTAACTCCAATGGCGCGAACGGATGAAAGATTATTATGATCTTTTGGTTTCATGTTCCCTTTATGAAGCATATCCAAGAACTTTGATGAAGTTCCAAAGAAGGTCATATCGTACTTGTCCGCAAAGTTAAAAAGGGTATATGCATCGGGATATAATGGATTGCCGTCAAACATCATTAATGTTGCTTTCGATGCCAGCGCTGACATATGCCAATTCCACATCATCCAACTGCAGGTGCTGTAATAAAACACTTTATCGCCTGGCTTTATGTCGCAGTGGAGCTGATGCTCTTTCAGGTGCTGAAGCAAGGTTCCTCCGGCGCCGTGAACAATACACTTTGGTGCTCCGGTTGTCCCTGAAGTAAACAGTACATATACAGGGTGATTGAATGGCAGTTGGACAAATTCCAGATCAGGCCCGGCTCTATCGCCAAAACCGCTTACGAAATCGTCCAAATAAGCGCTGTTATTTTCAAGTTTTTTTCTTGGCACATCTGCGTAAGGGATAAGTATAACCTTTTTTAGAGTTGAAATATCTTTCGCTATCTCGAATATTTTTTCGCTGTTATCAAACACTTTACCCTTATAGTAATAGGCTTCGGTCGCAAAAAAGAATTTTGGATCTATTTGCGCAAGTCGATCGTAAGCGCCCTTTACGCCAAAATCTGTGGCACATGCACACCAAATGCCGCCCAAAGATATTGTGGCAAGCGCCGCTATCAGCGTTTCAGGAGTGTTTGCCACATATCCCACAACTCTGTCGCCGATCTTCAGACCGCTTTTTTTCAGAGCATAAGCCAGATTTCTAACGCTGTTATAAAGCTCATTATGCTTTATGGTTCTTTCTATCTTATCTTCGCCCCAAAATATTATGGCAGGATTATCACTTCTGTCGCGCAGTAGGTTTTCGGCAAAGTTCAATTTTGCGTCCGGGAAATATCGATGTGCTTTGAAGTTTTTTTCTCCGTTGTTTATTCGTTCGCCCTTATTTGATGCGATGACGTTCCCAAAATTCCAGATCTCGTTCCAGAACTCGTCTCTGCAGTTAACTGACCAATCCCATAAGTCGCTAAAATCATTTATTTTTAAGTTATATTTTTTATTGACGATACCGATAAATCTTGAAATGCCGCTGTTTTTGCGACGATCTTCGCTTGGAACCCAAAGTAGCTTAACTGCGCTCATGGCCTTTCCCTTAACTTGATACAAAAATGGTATCAAGTCTTGGTTAAGAAAAGTTTTCAAAATCAAAACTTAGATAAGCTTAACTTTGGTTGGGCGGTTCGACCTTAGATTTTATTTTAGTAAGCGCCCGACCCATGTGTCTGCTGATACTGTGGGGAAGCGAGCCTTTTATTTGACATTTACTCAGTCTGTCTTTATTTGGGTAAATTGACGGATCTCTCGACAGCTTTTCGGAAACATACTTTCTTGACTCGGGGATTGCGCTGGCGTTGCCGGTATATTCTGTAATCTCTGCCGATACCCTTGGGTGCAGCAGAAAAGCGATAAATGCGCGTGCATTATTTACATGTTTGGCTTTTTTGGGAACAGCCATCACTTCCATACTCAAACAAGCGCCCTCTTTAGGTATTATAAAACGTATATATTTGGCGCTTTCAGCGGAAGTCTGAGTACGCGCGAACATCAAATCGCCGGAAGAGCACATCACTGCGCAAGCGCTTCCGCTGGCCAGATCTTGAAAACTATAGGAATCAAACCTGCCAATATATCTCCTTACTTTTCTAAGACAATCAATCGCTTGATTCGCCTTTTTTAAGTCTATTTTGTCTTCAGAAAAATTCAGATATACAAAAACCGCCGCAAACAATTCTTCAGGGCTTTCCAGCAAGGAAATTCCTCCAGCTTGCAGCTTTTTCGCATACCTTGGATCAAACAGTATGGCCCAGCTATTTAAAGGGATGTCGGGAGCAATACGATTAACAATTTTCATATTTACGCCAATCCCATTAATCCCCCAAGTAAACGGTATCGCATATTCATTTTGCGGGTCAACGTCAGCTAACAAATCAAGCAGGTATTTGTCTAATTTTGACCTATATTTAGAAAGCCTTTTCGTGTCCATTTTCTGGAAAACGCCGGCTTTCATTTGATGATAGAAAAAAGGCCATGCCGTTGGAAACACGATATCGTAAGAGCAATTTCCGGTTAGAAGTTTTGCCTCCAATGTTTCGTTACAGTCGAATACGTCAACTATTACCCTTATTCCTGTCAGCCTGAAAAAAGCGCCAATAATTTTTGGAGAGATCTGATCGAACCATGTATAGATGTATAATTTCTTTTCTTTGTCCAACGGCCCAAGATCTTCAAGCTTGACTTCAAAATCTCTGTTAAATCTATTTTGGGACTGTTCATTTGCTCTTGAGAGTAAACTTGATCCCAGACACACAGCATATATCAAAACAATGGCAACAAAGGTCTTCATTTTTTAATATCCGTTATTCGATGGCTGATGACGCATACGATCCCCATAGGGTTGTTCCCGCAAGACGGAGTTATTTGTTCATTATCAGTAACTTGGCCAACTAAAATTCCCGACGGAAAAACTTTATCGTACCCATTGGTTACCGCTGTTTGACCTGGCGGTATTTTTGTTGCGTTGTCATTTTCTTTTAAATAAATCCGAAGGCGCCCATTACCATTGCCTTTCAAAATTGCGGATATTCCTGAAGGAGAAAAACAAACGGACACATAAAAATCCATATTTGTGACCTTTTTCACTTTGCTCCACTGGCTTCCAACGGATTCAATCATCCCTACGACGCCAGATTCCCCAACAACAACATCTTCCTCGCCAAGACCATTTTCACGCCCTTTGTCTATGTATATATTATTACTGGTCAAAAATTCACAAACTCTTATTATATTTGCGAAAACGACCGGTTTATTATTTATGTCGGAGGAAAAATCCAACACAGCCTTAAGTCTGGTGTTTTCATCCTTAAAATACTTAAGTTCTTCCAATTCAATTTTACAGGCGATAAGTTCCCGTTTCAGTCTTTTTGTTTCTTGCGCGGCTTTCCCGGAAAAATTATCAAAGATGCTCGAGATTGCGCCCCCTAAACGCGAGACGCTTTTTGCCCCAATAACAGTCGCATGTGTCGTCCATCTTTTTATATGGGAAAATGCGCTAAAGTGGTCTGCCAACGCCAAGAGACAAGCCAAAGCGAGAATTGCGCCCCATCGAAGCCATAATTTCCACTTTATCTTGTTGGTAAACAAGTCTTAATCTCTCAACAATTTCAGCGAGAAGAGTTGAGAACACCCTTCATTGTATCGAGTTCTTCCAAGGCTCGCCCGCTTCCAAGCGCTACGCACGACAAAGGATCTTCCGCCACTATGACAGAAAGATGCGTCACGTTTTGGATTACTTCGTCAAGGTTTTTCAACAAAGCCCCGCCGCCGGTTAAAACAATACCTCTTTCAACTATATCAGAAGACAGTTCCGGCGGAGTATTTTCCAAAGCTACCTTGACTGCGTCAACGATGGCGCTAACGCATTCTTTCAAACCTTCCGCTATTTGGGCCTCGTTGACTTCAACTTCCTCAGGGAACCCTGTTTTAATGTTACGCCCTTTTACGACCGTCTTTCTTCCAGGCTCTCCATTCTTGGGAACAGAAGCGGCGCCAACGGCTTTTTTTATTCTCTCCGCCGAAGTTTCTCCTATGAGAAGGTCGTGAGCTTTACGCACGTACGAAACAATGTCGCCGTCCATTTTATCTCCGCCTACTCTTATCGACTTTGCGTAAACAATGCCGCCAAGCGACAAAACAGCAATCTCGGTAGTACCCCCGCCGATATCTATAACCATCGACCCACATGGCTCTGAAACGGGCAATCCTGCGCCTATTGCTGCCGCCATAGGCTCTTCAATCAGATATACGCGCCTGGCCCCAGCGCTTTCGGCCGCTTCTTGAATAGCCCTGCGCTCAACTGCTGTAGCGCCATACGGGATACAAACGATTATCCTCGGTGAAACGAATCTCTTGCGATTATGAACCTTTCGGATAAAATGCTTTATCATTTCTTCGGCAACGTCAAAATCCGCGATAACGCCGTCTTTAAGCGGTCGAATAGCTTTAATGCTTCCCGGGGTTTTCCCCACCATATTTTTTGCTTCTTCTCCGACAGCCAAGATTTCGGACTTGCCGCCAGCCTCCAATATAGCGACAACAGAAGGCTCGTTCAGGACAATTCCTTCATCTTTTAAGTAGACCAGCACGTTTGCGGTGCCAAGGTCGATTGCTATGTCGGAAGAAAATAAAGATCCCAGTTTAGAAAATATATTCATGATCGCTATAAACCTTTCGTAACGGAAACTAGTTAAACTTATAACATCTTTATCAAAAAACTAAGAGACGTTAAAATACTTAACAATAATCGACAAACCAGCTCCTGCCGCTAGGCCTGCCAGCATATCGTCGCCTATTATGCAGGCGACTTGTCCGGTTCCGGAAATATTTTTACGGTAAGTAAGTTCGTCAACCAAATTAATCGGCCAAGGTTTCCAAATATCGAACGCTCGAAACAGAATAAAGGACAAAAAATACATCCGTGTACTGCTGCCATTATGAAATAAAATCATAGGGGCAAGCGCCACCATTTGCCCGATTACTTCATCGATAACAATGTATTTCGGGTCTGGGCTATCTGCTTTCTCGAGCGAAAGTCTAACTGACCAGCTACCCACCACGCAAAGCCCAAAAACAAGTAATAAATAAGCATATGTTTCTTTGATCAAGACAAACAGCAGAATCCCCCCCAAGGATCCTACAGTGCCAGGCGCGACAGGAAGCTTTCCCAAGAAAAAAAATGTAGAAATAACAGTAGCAATTCGATATTTAATCATTACTAACTTATTTAAAGCGTCCTACAAAAGAGGGATTCAATTACGTTTACTAAGCAATTATGCGTTGGTTATACACTAAGCACCCAACAGATTACAAATATTCAACCGATTTTATGGATAAAATGGCAAGAGCTATTTCTTCCGACCAATATGATGAATTATTGTGGTTTTTAGAGCATCCCCATATCTTAACGTATGGCGCGCTTGCAAAACCAAGCGAGCTGCTTGAAAGTACTAATATACCTGTATATAAAACCAATCGCGGCGGTAAATATACTTATCACGGCCCCGGACAACGCATTATTTACACGATGCTTAACATCAGCAAAAGAAGAATATGCGTAAAAGAGTACGTAAAGATTCTTGAACTCTGGTGTATAGATGCTCTTAAAGAGGTCGGCGTGCAAGGGTTCATAATTCCCGATAAGGTTGGAGTTTGGGTTGAAAGCGGCCCAATTCAAAAGATTGCCGCAATAGGAATAAGAATCATAAACGGCGTTACTACTCACGGTATCGCCATCAACATAAATCCAGAGCTTGCTTTTTTCAAAAAAATCATCCCCTGTGGCATATACGAGCATGGCGTTACCTCGTTGAAAAATCTTGGCGTTGATATAGATCTGGATGATTTTGACGCTGTATTAACCAAACATTTCCCAAATCTATGACCAATCAGCACAAATGGATACAGTCTTTTTCAAGGACAAAGAATAGGGGCTTGAGCGACAGACAAAGGCAACTTTTGGACGATTTGCTTCCGGAAGTAAAGGCGGATAAACGCCCGTTCGTTGAATATCAAGACATTCAAATAGAAGTGGGGTTTGGCAACGGCGAACATCTTGCTCAACTTGCCATAAATCAACCGGGAACATGCTTCATCGGCTGCGAGCCTTTTATTAACGGGGTTGCTAAATTGCTTAGCGCAATCGACAAATTTAAAATAGAAAACATAAGAATATTTGTTGGCGACTGTCGCAATTTTCTGGATGAAGTTCCGACAAGGAGCGTTTCTTGTATTTATATGCTGTTTCCGGACCCGTGGCCCAAGAAGCGCCACTATAAACGCAGATTACTTAAGCAAGATTTTCTTGAAGCGCTTTGGCGCATACTGAAATCTGACGGAATTCTTCGCTTTGCTTCTGATGTTGAAGGCTATGCCCGAGACGTTTTTGATTTAATTAAAGAAAGTGGATTATTTCTCATCACAGTTCCCAACTTGCGTTTGTGCGCCTACGGTAAAAACCCCTGGTCGACGATTATGACAAAATACGAAAAGAAAGCTCGTCTTACAAAAACAGACTGTTTTTTTATAGAAGCATTTATGAAAATCGCCGAAAGTAGGCATCTTCAATAACGCGTTTAACGTAGGATTTTACTCTCTAGAATGGGGACTTCTGTTGCTCGGCGTCCCCTAACCGCGCATTCAATGCATTATAGCTCGCCGCTAGGCTGCTAGGCGCATGTCATGCAGTGCATAATCGTTTGCACTTATTAAATTAGCCCGATAACGGTGGTACCATGCCGAGCGAAAATCATAACTTTCAATGTCTGTCGAGCCTAATTCGTCCCCCCAAATGGTGGAGACGCCGGGTTCCGCCCCCGGGTCCAAAGCACCTATTGCTTATAACGTTTATCGCTATAGTTATTTACACAACACTTTAATATACCACACAATAATCAACTTTACAAATCTCAGAGCACAGCATCTGCCGGACAAACGATTTTGTCCGACTTCTTCAACGACGGCAACAAGAGACTGATCGAAGTTGTTTTCAGAGGCCATGCTAAAATTGGCACAGACCTGGCCTTGTATTAAAAGCAACGTTTCGATTTTTGCTTCCTTATAGATTGGTCAGGTATCGGTCGCTTTACTCTCTCGTTGTTGCCGGTTCAACTGCCTCCAGCAAGCAATCTAAACTCCCTGAGAAAGGCCGGAATGTTCTATTATCCACCTCCAGAATAAATGCATCATTACCACATTCTGCAACAACAGCCACACCGTCAATCGCCCCTGAGCATACTGCAGCATTAGCTATTTTTAGCAGCGTTTGATGGGTGACCATAATAGCAAGTTCTTTTCGAACACCACTATCACTAGGCCCGTCGAACGATCCAGGAGTGTTGCTATATATGTCGCAAACAGAGCGTATAACCTTAAAAAAGGACATAGCATAGAGAAGACCGCTCTCCCTCTCACGCATAAATTTCAGCGGGGCTTGAGCGAAACATTGTAGCATTTCAACCACTTCTGGGTCTTTTGTCGACCTGCCGACCAAACCTTCCCCTCTAATATCGTCAAGAGGGAAAGCTACCACCAAAGACACTTCTCTTTCTCGGAACCCGGGAGCATTCTTCAAAAGACTAGCCGTATCTTTACACCTTTGTTGTGGACTGGTCGCAATAAATACCCTGTCTGGCATATGACCATCAATAAATAATGGAAGAATTTTTCGCCCAAAAATATCCATGAATTCTGCAGTTTTTGTTGCATCTACCCCAGAACTAGTACCGCGCCCTTGAACAATCCCGCGACCGTTGAATTCGGTAGGCGCATGACGTATACAGAGCACCCTTAAAATAAAAGGGTCTGCGCCGTTGGACGCTTCCAGTACTTGATGCAAATGTGCGAGATCCGAACGATCAAGTCCGAACTTGCGTAATGATCCCATCAGCGCATCTTGGCGTTGACGAGCGCGCTCTATTGTCTCAGGACTGTCGCCTTCTTGTTCTGCCCCCCTTCCCCTACTATCAAAAATCTTTCTTACTGGCTGGCGACATTTCGACGAAAATGGGCTTAACGGGCCGTCTTGGCTTGACGATCTGCTTATTGGTGACAACAGATGAGGTAGACAAGCAAAACTCTCTCTGAGGGCTCCCTGACAGTTAAAACAAACAAGCAAGAGAACGCTAAGAATAGTTTTAAGAAAAAAGTTTTTTTTCATTATTGCCTTCATTAGATATGCAAAACTCTGCATGGATTCAAACATAAATAGATTAAAAATTGAACAAAAAATGATTAACTTTTAAATTAATGCATCGTATTTAAACAGTTGCATCAGCACAATGCTATAGTTTAAGAGCCAATCTATGGAAAAACAATATCAAAGGCGTCCAAGCCATCTAAAGAAGATTGAGTGAGCTTTTGCGATATTCACAAGAAAAAAACTATAAGTGAGGCGCTAACTGAGCGTGGAGAATTTCGGTCTATACAGCCAATAAGGCGGAATGAATTGATTGTTGAAGGCAATACCGATTTATCCATCCTCATGTGTATAGAGGCGCTATAACTTACCGCTCAACCGGGATCTGCCGCATTTGTTAGCCTGAAAAGGCTACAAGTTTTCGGGTATTAATTACCCATGTCTCTCCTAACACGCCCTATTGCTTTTCCTTTGACGACAGGCCACAGAAAACTAAGGGCAAAAAATTACGTTAAGAATTTTAGACAGAGCGTTTTTAAGATGTTTGCGTTCTACAACCATGTCTATCATGCCGTGACTCAGAAGATACTCGGCTGTTTGAAAGCCGTCCGGGAGTTTTTGTTTAATCGTCTCTTCTATTACTCGTGGGCCGGTAAAGCATATAGTCGCTCCTGGCTCGGCGATATGTATATCTCCAAGCATTGCTAAAGAGGCTGACACGCCTCCGGTTGTGGGGTTAGTCATAATAACGATATAAGGCAATTTTCTTTTTTTTACCGTGTTTATGGCTGAAACTGTGCGAGGCATTTGCATGAGGGAAATTATACCTTCTTGCATCCTCGCGCCACCGGAAGAAGTTATGACTATAAATGCTCTGTTTTCATCTGCCGCAACGCTGGCAGCGTTTACAAAATCTGTCCCTACGCCGCTTCCCATAGAACCGCCGATAAATTGGAAATTAAAAGCACAAACACAGGCCGGAACGTTATCTATTTTGCCAGAAGCAGACAGTAAAGCGTCTGACATTGAAGTTTTTGCTCTGGCTTCTTTAAGCCTGTCCGTATACTTTTTACTGTCGCGAAACTTGATCGGATCTTCTTTAACCGGAACTGACGGCAGAATCTTGTATCCTTCGTCCAGCAACAGATTCGTCCAATATTTTACGTCAACGCTCATGTGAAACCCGCAGTGCGGGCAAACGTAAAGATTCTTTACGAGCTCTTTATGAAATAACATCTGCTCGCAAGACTTGCATTTATCCCACATGTTATCCGGGACTTCCAAACGTCCAACCAGCGTGCGAATTTTCGGTCTTACGAAATTGGTTAGCCAGTTCAATTTACCGCCTCTTTCAGAAGCCTTGACTATTGTCAATCAGAATTGACAAATTTTGTAAGCAGTTTTCCTGCTTTAAAAAACGGGGTTTTCATTGAAGGAATTTTTACCGCCTTGCCGGTTTTTGGATTACGCCCTATTCGGGCTTTCCGTTCACGTATAGAAAAAGTCCCAAAGCCTCGCAGCTCAACTTTCCGGCAACTGACCAACGCTTCTTTTATACTGTTCATGATAATCGAAGCGGCTTTATGGGCATCGGCATGATTCATGTATCTGTGAGCGTCATTAAACTTCTGTACCAATTCCAGCATTACCATGTTGCTCCTCCTAATTGAGACTGAAATTAAAGTTTCTGTGTCCGGCGTATTTTTGCTAAAGTAGCCAAAGCCATGAGGTTATGTCAAGCCTTAAAAGGTGGAAAAAACGACAAACAACAGTCAAGAGAAGTTCTTTAAAACCGATTGCGGCAAGCTGATGATTGATGAGATATCAAACCATCTAGATGGTTTGATTAAGAAACACTCGCCAGTTAGTTGCATAGGGATTGGTCTTTTGCCGCCTTATGCAGTTAAGACTGAAAGCGCGTTTAAAAATGTCTTTTGGGCAACCGGCAGGTTTTTACGCTCTTCGCCTTGGCCTGAGGAATGTCGCTATTCAAAATCTCTTGTAACAGATGAACATTTGCTTCCGTTTAAAGACGATTCAGTTGATTTGATTCTAATAGTACATGGGATGGAGCTAGCTTTGTCCCCGGAAGGTCTTTTGCGAGAAGCGTTTCGCGTCCTTAAACCAAACAGCTATGCTTGCGTTATAGCGGCTCATAAGTTTGGATTTTTGCCATTCGCAGCGAGCGATCTGTTTCCTTGGAATAAGCTGTGGTTGGCCTCTACGCTTACCAGAAAAGTTATGGGGGCGGGGTTCGAGAAGATTAAATCGAAAAAGATCGTTGATTGCGTTGTAAAAATGAGGGGAAAAACGCTTTTTTTGGACAAAATTTTTAAAAACGTCATTGCGTTGGAAGCACAAAAAACCGTACTATCGCCTATTGAATCCATACAGCCAACTGCCGGAAGGTTGGAACCGTTTGGAAACGCAACCTAAGTGCTATGAGTTTCGGCCAAAATGTGAAGTTTTATAAGGCTCATGGACTGGGGAACGATTTTGTAATAATTGATCTGGATGAAATAGGGCCGGAAAAATACCGTCGATTAATAAAAGCGGAAGAAATTGCAAAAATCGCAGATCGACGCAAAGGCATTGGTTGTGACCAAATGGTTGTCTTTCGCCGCAACGACCTTTGTTTACAGCCCGCAGAAGTCTGGTTTTACAACAAAGACGGGTCAGGCGCTGAGACATGCGGGAACGGCCTCAGATGTCTCGCTCTTTTACTCAGTCAGAAAACCGGAGAAAAGATTTTTTCTATTGCAACAAAAGTTGAGGGAAAAAGCATTAGGAAATACAGCGTTCTAGTCCATGAAAACAATAGAGTAACCGTAAACATGGGCGCCCCATCTTTCGTTTGTGGGGAAATACCCATACAGAAAAAAATTAACCCTTTGGACGTCGCAATTGAGGGGATTGATTTGCGCGGAATTGCGGTAAATGTTGGCAATCCCCATGTTGTGTTTTTTGCAGACAACCTTGACGCAATAGATCTAGCCAAAACTGCTCCGATGATAGAAAATCACCCTTACTTCCCTGAGAGAATTAATGTGAGCTTTGCAAGGGTCAATAAAAACAAATTTGATGAAATTTACATAAAAGTGTGGGAGCGAGGAGCAGGCAGGACAAAATCCTGTGGCAGCGCCGCATGTGCAGTGGTCGCGGCTGCAAATAAAAGGTTTGTAATTCGTGGGCCGGTTACAGTTTTCCAGCCGGGAGGAAGCATTGTTGTGGATTTAGATAAAAATTCCGGCGATATTTACCAAACGGCAGAAGCCGAAATTATATTTTCCGGGTTCTACATAAATGCAGCAAACAAGTAGAGAAATAATCGATCCGCTCAATCAGCAACAACGCGAAGCCGTTGTTCAGCTGGACAGACCTCTGCTCATCTTGGCTGGGGCTGGAACCGGAAAAACCAGAGTGTTAACAAGTAAAATTTCCTATGTAATTGCTGAAAAACGCGCCGAACCTCATGAAATTCTTGCCGCTACTTTCAGCAATCGCGCAGCCGGTGAAATGAAACAACGTATTCCTTTCCGGTTATACTGGATCGGAACATTTCATGCAAATTGCGCAAAAATACTGCGTTATCACTGTGAGGACTTAGGAATAAAAAATGATTTTGTCATTCTAAACCAGGACGATCAGCTTAAACTGATAAAGCAGATCCTGCAGGACGAGAACATGTCGGACAAAAAAGATATGTCGACCGCGGTTCTGGGACTTATAAGCAAATGGAAGGACGCGGGG
Organism: Holosporales bacterium; assembly: GCA_031268985.1. GTDB lineage: Bacteria > Pseudomonadota > Alphaproteobacteria > UBA3830 > JAIRWN01 > JAIRWN01. Next base: position 4,169 of record JAIRWN010000031.1, on the reverse strand, counting down.
CTCGAGAGCGGTAGCGTCATCGCCTCGAATAAAGACAACGAACGTAAAGCGCTTAAAATATATACAACCTATCAAGAGCGCCTTCGCGCTTATGGCGCGGTGGATTTTGGCGATCTTATTCTTTATAACCTAAAACTTTTCAGGGAAAATCAAAGCCTGCTGCAATCGTACAGAGAAAGATTCAAGTATATCTTTGTCGATGAATATCAAGACACCAACGTTGCGCAATATCTGTGGCTTCGGGCGCTTGTCCCTGATGGGAAAGGCCTTTGTTGCGTAGGGGATGACGACCAGTCTATATACAGCTGGCGAGGCGCTGAAGTCGGTAACATATTGCGTTTTTCAAATGATTTCCCCGACGCCTTGGTTATAAGACTTGAGCAGAATTACAGATCTACAAAGCATATTTTGGATGCTGCCAGCGGCTTGATTGCCCATAATAATCAAAGACTCGGCAAAAAACTTTGGTGTAATGATAATAACCAAGGAGAAAAGATCGTTGTACAAGGCCTATACAGCAGTAAAGACGAATCTTTATGGGTAACCCAAAGCATTTTACATACAAATAAACAGCTTCAGGTGCCGTTGAGCGATATTGCGATTTTAATTCGCGCAGGATTTCAAGCCCGTGAATTGGAAGAGAAATTCACTGCTTGGGGCATTCCTTACCGCGTCATTGGCGGGCCAAGATTTTATGAGCGTCAAGAAATACGCGACGTCATTGCGTATCTGAGAGTTATTTATCAACCGGACGACAGTATGGCGCTAGAAAGAATTATAAACACGCCTAGGCGCGGTATAGGCCAATCTGCAATTAATCAACTGCATACAATATCGCTTGAACTAAACATATCGTACTTCCGAGCGCTCGATCATTTGTCCAAGTCCCAGAGTATCCGCCCTTCAGTGCGTAAGGCCCTGGAAGATTTTGTCAGCGACATAAATCGCTGGCGGGCAGCAATGAATAGCGACCCTCCATTCAAACTGACTGAAAAAGTAGTATCAGAATCCGGATATAGAGCCGCATTACAGCAATCTAAGTCGTTGGATTCAAAGGGACGGCTTGAAAATGTAAGAGAGTTGATACAGTCAATGGAATATTTTCAAACAATACAGGAGTTTCTTGAGCATGTTAGCCTGGTGTCAGAAAACAACAAGCAATTTGATCAGGGAGATATGGCCACTCTAATGACGCTTCACAGCGCAAAAGGACAAGAGTTCGACACTGTTTACCTGAGCGGTTGGGAGGAAGGGGTTTTCCCTAACCCGATATCGCTTCAAGAAAACAATCTGGAAGAAGAACGTAGGCTTGCCTATGTGGGGGTTACTCGCGCCAAAAAACGAGTATTCATAACTTATTCGTCACGGAGACTGATATTTAATCAGTGGCAGTCTGCTGTCCCTTCAAGATTTATAGGTGAAATTCCGAAAGAAAACTTAATTACAAATCAAGCCTTTAAGTCGAGCAATAATGTATCTTGTTTTTTTCCAAAGAACGCGCTTACATTAGACGGTGAAAATTCTCAGCCGACAAAGTTTCTGCTTTCCCGTATAGGCGCGCATGTTTCGCATGAACGATATGGACGTGGGGTTGTTGTTGACGCGACAACATCTTCTGTAGAGGTGGACTTTGATGACTTTGGAGTAAAAAAGATAATTCCAGAATTTCTTCAAGTAATCTAAATAAGAGGCAAAAATGAGCAAAAAAACTATCGCCATTGTCGCCGGAGGAACCGGAGGGCATGTTTTTCCGGCAGTTTCTTTGTTTCAGGAATTAAAGACCGGAGGACAAGAAGTTTTATTTATCACAGACCAACGAGCAGAACAGTTTTGCACGGATGTACCTCAAAACGATCTTATCGTTATGAATACTATAAAAATTCCTAAGCATATAGAGCATATTGCGAAAAATTTGTCCAAATTATTTAAAAATATTAAGCATATAAAGAAATTGCTCAACCAAGAAGACGTCGTTGTGTTTGTTGGTTTTGGCGGCCTTTTCAGTTTGGTTCCGCTTATGTACAGTTGTATAAAAAAGATCCCTTTCGTAGTACATGAGCAAAATATGGTGATGGGGATAAGCAATCGATTTCTCAGCAAATTTGCCAATCAAATATTTTTGTCTTTTCGGGATACCAAATATGCGCCAAAGAACGCTTTGGCAATAGGGCTTCCTATAAGGAAAAAATTTGTAGACCTTGTCGAAAGTCAAAAGCTCTATGGCGCGTCGAAAGATAAATTTGAAATATGCGTAATTGGCGGAAGTCAAGGCGCGCTAATTTTTTCTCAGGAAATCCCAAAATCTCTTGATGCTCTACCGCAAAATCTTAAAGAAAGAATTAACTTAATCCAGCAGGCCAGAGTTGAAGACGTAAAAGATCTGGAGGCCAATCTTAAAAAAGCAAAAATAAAGGCGGAGGTAAGGCCATTCATCACAGATTCTGCCTACGTGTTGTCAAAGGCTGATTTAGTCATTTGCAGAGCGGGCGCGTCAACGATCGCTGAGGTTGTCGCTTTGGGAAGGCCGGCAATAATTGTTCCGTTTGCTAAAGCAAGAGATAACCACCAAGTAGCGAATGCGAAAGCCTACACTCAAAATGGTTGCGGATGGTTTCTTACGGAAGAACAGCTCAGGAAAGGAGAAATCACTCAATTGATAAAATACCTTATGGAAAATTCTCAGGAGCTGTTGAAATCATCGGAAAATATGAAAAAAGCTCGAAAACTTAATGTGGCAGGTTTGATCGCCGACAAAATCTGTCAAGATTTCCTCTAATAACAGGTAAAATGAACCGAACAAAAAACTTTGCCGGCTCCGCTATGAAGCCGATTCATTTTGTTGGTATTGGCGGAATCGGAATGAGCGGCATAGCGGAAGTTATGCACAATCTTGGGTACACGGTTAAAGGAAGCGACCTGTCCAGAAACAACAATACTGAAAGGCTGTCGGGGCTTGGAATTTCCATCAGTCATACCCATGACGCGCATAATGTTCATCACTGCGGGGTGGTTGTGGCGTCTTCGGCGGTGTCTCACGAAAATGTCGAAGTAAAAGAAGCGAGACGTTTAAAAATACCGGTCGTGAAACGAGCAGAAATGCTTGCTGAGCTGATGAAATTCAAATATTCGATTGCTGTCGCAGGGTCTCATGGGAAAACGACTACAACGTCATTGATTGGCGCCGTACTTGAAAAGGCTCATTTTGATCCAACTATAATAAACGGCGGCATAATCAATTCTTACGGAACAAACGCGAAATTGGGCCGGGGTAAATGGATAGTGGCCGAAGCGGACGAATCCGACGGCACATTCTTAAAATTGCCCGTGACCATAGTCGCCATCACAAACATAGACTATGAACATCTGGATCATTTTCGCTGCATAGAAAATGTGAGGCAAGCGTTTGTCGAGTTCGCCTCCAATATTCCTTTCTATGGAATTGCAATATTCTGCGCAGACGATCAAGAAACTATGAACATAGCAAAAAGCACTTACGATAAAAGGGTCGTTACATATGGTTTTTCAGATCAGGCAGATATCCGCGCAATTAATGTTTTTGTTGACACAAAGGGATCCTTCTTCAAGGTAAGATTATCTGACTTTATGAAGAAAACTTTTCCAAATTCGGCAGATTTAGACGGGAGAGAAATACATATTTCTTTGATTGGTCGGCACAATGTGCAAAATTCTTTAGTAGCGTTAGCAGTCGCTCTCGAGCTTGGAGTTTTAATCAAAACGGCAACAGAGGCGCTATCAAATTTTGCCGGAGTGAAGCGGCGATTTACGCAGGTGGGCAGCTTTAATGGCGCGAAAATCATTGATGATTACGGACACCATCCAAACGAGATTAAAGCCGTGTTAACGGCTGCCAAAGAAATTTGCCGAGGCAAGATATATGCGGTAATTCAACCGCACCGTTATACAAGACTTCACAACCTTTGGAACGAGTTCAAAGAAGCGCTTTTCCTTGCCGACCATACTTTTGTTACTTCTGTTTATTCTGCCGGGGAAAACGCGATCAATGGCATAGATAGTGATAACCTTGTGAGATCGGCCGGCGTAGGCGATTTAGTTAAAGATATTGACGAACTGGCCGAGAAAATAGCCGACAAATTGGTTCCTGAAGACTTTTTAATATTTCTCGGAGCCGGCTCTATTACACACTGGGC